>JAFLEC010000011.1 GCA_017302095.1 Lysobacterales bacterium
TTGATGAACTCGAACACCAGGGCGGCGAGGATCACCAGCAACAGGAGGGTCAGCATGGCGCGCTCCGGGCCGGGATCAGCTGTTCTTCAGCACGATTTCGTAGGCCACCACGCCCGCCTCGCGGCAGCGGTCGATGGCCTTTTCCATGATCTCGAAGAATTCTTTGAGCAGGAACATCTCGCCCGGGTCGAGGGTGCCGGAGTAGATGTCGCGGTGCAGTTCCAGGATCAGGCGGTCGGCTTCCATCTCGATCACGCGCAAGCGGTCGCTCAGCGCCTTCATGCGGTCGAGGCGGAGCTCGGGCAGCTCGCGGACCATCTCCACCACCACCGCGGCGGCCTGTTCCAGCATCGCCGCGCGCGGGGCGAAGTCGATGTGCTCCAGCCGGTGGCGGGCGAGGTCGAAGCGGTCGGCGAAGCGTTCGACCTGCTTGGGGATCTTGTAGAGCGCCGAGCCCAGGGCCTCGATGTCCTCGCGCTCGAACGGGGTGATGAAGCTGTCGACCAGCGCCTGGCTGATCTTGTCGGAAGCGACCCGCTCCCGCTGTCTTGCATGCTTGAAGGGCTCCAGCGACGGCGTCCGCGCGCGGTCGCGCAGCATCGCGTGCAGGGCCTTGGTGCTGTCGTAGGCGGCGTCGGCCGCCTCGTTGAACAGGGCATAGAACTGCTTGCCCTGGCCGAAGATGGTCTGCAAGGAAAACATGGGAACCTGCGGGTCCTGGGGCGTCGGGGCGGGATTATGACGGTTCGGTGACGAGCTTGCTCACGCCGGGCATGCGCCCACCCCCTGCTATCATCCGCCCGCGCCCCGGCGCATCCCATGGCCGACTCCCCCCGCCCACCGACGCCGCCCCACCCCGCCAGCCCCGCAAGGGCGGTCCTGGCGCGCGCCCACGCCGGACGTGCCCGCCGTGGTTGAGCTGCTGGTCGTCGCCTTCCTGATCCTCCTCAATGCCTTCTTCGCGATGTCGGAGATGGCGCTGATGACCTCGCGCAAGCTGCGGCTCAAGCAGCTGGCGGAGGATCCCGACGCGCCCAGCCGCGGCGCCAAGGTCGCCCTGGCGCTGGTGGACCGGCCGGACAACCTGCTGTCCACGGTCCAGGTCGGCATCACCCTGATCACCGTCCTCACCGGCGTACTCGGCGGCGATGCGCTGGGCGGCGTGATCGCGGCCAAGCTCAAGCCGCTGCTGCCGTTCGCCGGCCACTACGCCACCACCATCGGGGTCGGCGTGGCGGTGACCGTGATCACCGCGGCATCGGTGATCTTCGGCGAACTGATCCCCAAGCGGCTGGCGCTGACCGACCCCGAACGCATCGCCAGCCTGGTCGCGGTGCCGCTGCAGGCATTGTCGGTGGGCGCCAAGCCGGTGGTGGCGTCGCTGTCCGCGATCAATCGCGGCGTGCTGCGCCTGCTGGGCATCCGCGACGACGCGCGCAGCGCGATCACCGAGGAGGAGATCCAGCTGCTGGTGAGCGAAAGCCACGAGCAGGGCGTGATCGACCTCGACGAGCGCAACATGATGAACCGCGTGATGCGCCTGGGCGATCGCACCGTCGAGAGCCTGATGACGCCGCGCACCGACATCGCGTGGCTGGACGCGAATGCCGCGCTGTCGGAGAACCTGGCGACGATGCAGGAGACGCCGTTCTCCCGCTATCCGGTGTACCGCGGCAGCGATGCCGACGTCGCCGGCATCCTCGAGGTGAAGACGCTGCTGGACGAACTCGGGCGCGACCAGCCCGACCTGTTCGCCGACCTGCGCCCGGCGCTGTTCGTCGCCGAATCCACCCATGCGCTCAAGCTGGTCGAGATCCTGCGCGAGGAGCAGCAGTCGCAGGCGCTGGTGGTCGACGAATACGGCGACATCCAGGGCCTGGTGACGATCTCCGACGTGATGGACGCCATCCTCGGCCGCCTCACCGCCGGCGAGGCGCACGACGACGAAGCGTTGGTGGTCGAACGCGAGGATGGTTCGCTGCTGGTCGACGGCGGCCTGCACATCGACGAGCTACGCGAGCTCACCGGTGAACGCCTGGCCGACGCCGAGGAGCACGACTACCACACCGCCGCCGGCCTGGTGATCGCCCACTTCGGGCGCATCCCGCACGTCGGCGAGCATTTCCGGATCGGCCTGTGGCGGATCGAAGTCGTGGACCTGGACGGTCCGCGCATCGACAAGCTGCTGCTGCAGCGCAGCCCCGATGCCATGGATGGCGACGATGGCACCGGCTGAGCACGGCTCCCGCGAGGTCGGCACGCGCGCGATCCTCGACGCGCTGCTCGACGGCGACGCCGCGGAATCGCCCGACCTGCGCGACCTGTTCGAAGGCCTCGGCCGGCGCGGCTTCGGGATGCTGCTGTTCGTCGCCGCCCTGCCCGCCTTCATCCCGATCCCGGTCGGCGGCGCGGTCAGCGGCCCGCTGGTGGTACTGATCGCCGCGCAACTACTGATTGGCCTGCGCAAGCCGTGGCTGCCGGGCTTCATCGCCGAGCGCGCCCCGCGCCGGCAGGCGCTGGCGCGCTTCGAACGCATCGTCGATCCGTGGCTGCGGCGCCTGGAGCGACTGGTGCGCCCACGGCTGTCGGGAGTACTCGACCATCGCCTGGGCACGGCCTTCACCGGCCTGCTCCTGCTGCTGCTCGGCGTCCTGCTGGCGCTGCCGATCCCGCTGACCAATTACGTATTCGGCGGCATCATCCTGCTGTTCGCGCTGGCCCTGCTGGAACGCGACGGTGCACTGATGCTCGCGGCCTGGGGCATCGGCCTGGCCGCGCTCGCCACCACCGGGGCACTGTCCGGCGGGCTGGTGGCGATGGTCGAGGGCCTGGCTACGCGCTGGGGCTGAGGCGTTCAGTCGAGCAGGCGCGCGAACGCATCGGCCGAAACCGGATACCCCAGCCAGTAGCCTTGCACCAGGTCGCAATCGCGGTCGCGCAGGAGCTCGAACTGGCCCTGTTTCTCCACCCCTTCGGCGACCACGGTGATCCCCATCGAATGCGCCATCGCGACGATCGCGCTGGTCAGCGCGAGGTCGTCGGGGTCGCGCAGCAGGTCGGTGATGAAGCTGCGGTCGATCTTGAGTCCATCGACCTGCACCCGGCGCAGGTGGCTCAGGCTGGAATACCCGGTCCCGAAATCGTCCAGCCACACCCGCACCCCCGCCTCGCGCAGGCGCGCGAGCAGTGCGGTCGCATGCGCTTCGTCGCTGATGACCGCGGTTTCGGTCAGTTCCACGTGCAGCCGCGCCGGCGACAGGCCGCTGTCCAGCAGTGCCGCCTGGATCTGGTGCAACAGGTCGCCGCTGCGCAATTGCCGCGGCGAGACGTTCACCGCCACGAACGGCGGCTCGCCTGCGCCGTCCGGCGTGCGCCATTGCGCCGCCTCGCGGCAGGCGACGCGCAACACCTCCGGGCCGATCGATTCGATCATGCCGCTCTGTTCGGCCACTTCGATGAACACCGCGGGCGCTACCGCACCGTCCTCGGGATGTTGCCAGCGCAACAGTGCCTCGGCACCGACCAGCACGCGGTCGCGGGTCCGGTAGATCGGCTGGTAGGCCAGGCTCAACTCGCCGCGCTCCCACGCGCCGCGCAGGTCGTGCTCCATGCGCATCCGGCGCTCCACCGCCTGGTCCATGCTTCGGCTGTAGAAGCGATGGCAGTTCTTGCCCGCGACCTTCGCCTGGTACATCGCGATGTCGCCGTTCTTCATCAGCATCGACGCGCCTTCCGCATCATCCGGGAACAAGGCCACGCCGATCGAGACGCCGAGGAAGACCTGACGGCCGTGCAACAGCATCGGCTGGCCGATCTCCCGCACCAGCGCCTCCGCCAGGCGCTTGGCCAGCGCCCGCACATCCGTGCCGGCGCTGTCGTGGCCGGCCTCGAGCAGCACCACGAACTCGTCGCCGCCGAAGCGGGCCACGCAGCCTTCCGCGCCCGCGTGCCCGCCCACGATGCGTTCGATCCGTCCCGCGACCTGCAGGAGCACTTCATCGCCGGCTTCATGCCCCAGCGTGTCGTTGATCCGCTTGAAATCGTCGATGTCGGCGAACAACAGGGCCAACTGGCGTCCTGCACCCTGCAGTTCGCGCAGTCGCTTGTCGAGCAATTCGCGGAACGCGAGCCGGTTGGAGAGGCCCGTGAGTGCATCGCTGTACGCGACCCGGCGGATGTCGCGGTCATGCCTGGCGACGCTGTCGCGCATGCGCGCGAACGTCCGCACCAGGTCGCCAAGCTCGTCGTTGCGGGCGCTCTCCGGCACCGGGGTCGAGAAGTCGCCCCCCTCGATCGCGCGCGCGGCATCCCCGAGCATGCGGATCGGCTGCACCAGCAAGCGTTGGACCAGGGCCACCGCCGCCAGCGCGATGGTGGCCAGCGCCGCGCACAACAGGAGCAGCCACGCCAGGTCGCGACGCCCCACCGCGTCGATACGAGCGCGCAGGCCGCCCATCGCAGCGTTCTCGGCCATGGCCATGCCGGCGAGCGAATACCCGATGCGTACCCCACCCAGCCGCTGGTCGCCGATCATCACCGGGCTGGACACGTCCAGCAGCTGCCCCAGGGTCCTGGCGTGTGGCCCCCGGGCGGCGATGATGTCGGCGGCCAGCGCATCCGACATCGGTTGGCCGTAAGCCGCGATGTCGCCCGAGCCATCGTGCAGGATGCGGCCCTGGGTGTCGTAGACCAGCACGTACTCGACGTCGGACTCCCGCAACGCCGCACGCGCCCGTGCGCCGATCGCATCCAGGTCGAAGTAGTAGAGCGGATTCGCCAGGGCGTCCGCCAACTGGCGCACTTCGGCCTCCCCGTCCTGGCGCATCCGGTCGGCGAGCAGCACGCGCATCGACTCGCGGGTGGCCTCGCTGACCTCGTGTCGACTGGCCTGCTGGCGGTTCCACAGCAGGACCATCACCAGCACGACGATCGCCAGCATCAGCGCGATGGCGCCGATGAACTTGGATTGCAACCCCCAGGCGGGTCGCTTCACTCGACCTCCGTGCGGATGCGCAGGACGCCACGCGCGAGTTCATCGAGGGCGCGGCGGTCGTCCGCGCTCACCGGGACGAAACGAGAAGTCCCGATGAACCGGCGCAGCACTTCGCCGGCATCCGGATCCTGCGAGGCCTCCATCAGCACCTCGCGCAGCCGCGCCTCCACCCGGGGAGCCATCCCGCTGCGGGTCAGGATGATCGCGCGCGGCACCTCCGCGCTGGTCGCGACCACCCGGAAGTCGCGGGCGAACACGGGGGGCAGGCGTTGCGGATTGCCCCAATCGAGGTTGCTCAGCACGCCGGCATCGACCAGGCGCTTGTGCACCCAGGTGGTGATGTTGAGCTCGGTCCGCGCGAACAGGTAGCCCACGGCATCCGGCGGCGCCC
Source organism: Lysobacterales bacterium (assembly GCA_017302095.1). GTDB lineage: Bacteria > Pseudomonadota > Gammaproteobacteria > Xanthomonadales > Xanthomonadaceae > Thermomonas. The sequence goes on from JAFLEC010000011.1 coordinate 5,385, forward strand.
TGTCCATCGGCGTGAGCAGCGGTTCGATGCGCAAGCCGGCCTCCAGCATCATGCTGGCCGGCAGGTAGTAGGCGCTGGTCGAATACGGGCTCTGGAAGGCCACGCTGTGCCCACGCATGTCCTGGAGGCTACGGATGCTGCTGTCGCGGCGTACGAACAGCACGGTGTGGTAACGGGTGGCGCCGTCGCGCTCTGTCACCAGCAGCGAGCGCGCTGCGGCCCTTCGTTCGAGCAGGCCGGCATTGCCCGAGGTCTCGGTCACCCAGTCGACCTGGCCCCGGCGCATGTAACTCGCCATCTGCTGCAGGTCGCGCGCCATCAGGATGCGCCCGCTGCGGATGCCCACGCTGGCCATGCGCGGGACGACATAGTCGAGCAGCGGCTTCAGTTGGTCGTAGTGCGACTTCGGATCATCGCTGACCCGTCCCAGCACCAGCACCGTCGGATCGTCGGCCGGCGCCGGCGGCGCCTGCCCCCCGGCCGCGGGCAGGGCGACCATCGCGAGGCCGGCAAGCAAGCCCATCAGCACCGGCAGTCGTGGCAGCAGCGGCTTGCGCAAGGCAGGTCGACCTCGGATCCCCGGATCAGCCTAACCGATTTTGGCGGGCGCGGAACCCACCGCTGCGGCCAGTCGCGCCATCCGCTGTGCATCGGCCAGGACACCGCGCAGCAGTCGGATGTCGGCGCTGTCCAGGTTCGCGCGCAGGTACAGCCGGCGCAGCTTGCGCATCGCCGAGTCCGGCGCCCGTCCCTTGTGGAAGTCGATCTGGTCGAGGGTCTCGGCGAGTTGGCCGAAGAATCCCTCCAGTTCCGCATGCGACGCACTGCCCTCGCCCGGCGGCGCGGTGCGCATCGCGGGCGCCGGTTGCGCCTCGACGCCGGTCGCATCCAGCAAGGCGCACCGCAGCTCGTAGGCGAGCACCTGCACCGCGGCGGCCAGGTTGAGCGAACTGAAGGCCGGGTCGGACGGGATGTGCACGGCGGCGTGGCACAGCTGCAGCTCCATGTTGTCCAGGCCCGTGCGTTCGCGGCCGAACACCAGCGCCACCGGGCCACTGCCGGCCGCCAGCACCGCGCGCCGGGCGGCATCGCGGGGATGCAGAGGCTCCAGCTGGATGCGCCGGCTGCGCGCGGTGCAGCCCAGCACCCAGCGGCAGTCAGCCACCGCCTCGGCCAGGGTCGCGAACACCGGGGCTGCCTCGACCAGGTCGTCGGCACCGGCCGCCATCGCCTGGGTATCGCGGTCCGGGGCCTTTTCCGGGGCGACCAGCACCAGCCGCGACAAGCCCATGGTCTTCATCGCGCGCGCCGCGGAACCGATGTTGCCGGGGTGCTGGGTGCCCACCAGGACGATGCGCACGTCGGGCGCGGGCGCGGATTCGAGCAGGGTCTCCATCCGCGAATGGTAAACTGCGCGGCCGGGCCACCGTGCCCGGTCGCTCTTTCCCGCCGTCGCCGTCCCTTCCTCACGTCATCCGAGGCGCTCACGCCATGCAGAAACCCGTGGTCAATGTCATGGTCAAGGCGGCCCGCGCGGCCGGCAACGTGCTCCTGCGCAACCTGCACAAGCTCGACGGCGTCAACATCGTCGAGAAGGAACGCATGGATTACGCCAGCGAGATCGACGAGCAGGCGGAGCAGGCCATCCTTCGCGAACTGCGCCGCGCCTACCCCGATGCGTCGTTCCTCGGCGAGGAAACCGGCATCCACGGCAAGGGCCCGTCCGTGTTCGTCATCGACCCGCTGGACGGGACCAGCAACTACCTGCGCGGTTTCCCGCACTGGTGCGTGTCGATCGCCCTCGTCGAAGGCGGCGAGCCGCAGCACGCGGTGATCTTCGACCCGTTGCGCAACGAGCTGTTCACCGCCAGTCGCGGCAGCGGCGCTGTCCTCAACGACCGTCGGATCCGGGTGGCCGAGCGCAAGGACCTCGGGGGCGCGGTCCTGGCGACCGGCTTTCCCCCGCGCGAGCGCGACCGCACCCCGGCGCACCTCGAATGCGTGCGCGAACTCCTGCGCGAGGCCGAGGACATCCGCCGCACCGGCTCGGCCGCGCTCGACCTCGCCTACGTCGCCTGCGGCCGCCTGGACGGCTACTTCGAGGGCAACATCCGGCCGTGGGACATCGCCGCCGGCGTCCTGCTGGTGCGCGAGGCCGGTGGCCGGGTCTGCGATTTCCGCGGCGCCGCCACCGGGCCGATGGACCAGCGCGGCATGGCCGGGCGCCAGTTGCTGGCCGGCAACCAGAAGCTGGGGGCCGAGCTGCAGAAGCTGATCGTCCAGTCCGGCTACGCCGCCGCCTTCGCCTGACCCATCACGCTCCGCCACGAAAAAGGCCGCGCAGTGCGCGGCCTTTTTCGTGGGGTGTTCGGGAGCGGCATCAGGGACGCCGCGCCAGCGCCTCCACGTCCTTCGCCTTCGGCATCAGGTCCTGCTTGCTCACGCCCAGCCACATCAGCAGCGGGCAGGCGACGAAGATCGAGGACAACGTGCCGACCGCGATGCCGAGCATCTGCGACTCGGCCATGCCGCGCAGCGAGCCGCCACCGTAGAGGTACAGGGCCAGCACCGTCAGCATGGCCACGAACGAGGTGATCACCGTGCGCGACAGGGTCTGGTTGATCGACTTGTTCAGGACCTCGCCCGGGGCCGCGCGCAGTCCCTTGAAGTTCTCGCGCACGCGGTCGAACACCACGATGGTGTCGTTGATCGAGTAGCCCATCACCGACAGGATGCCGGCCAGCACCGTCAGGTCGAACTCGTGCCCGGTCAGCGCGAACCAGCCGGCGCAGATCAGCACGTCGTGCAGGGTGGTGATGATCGCGGCGACCGCGAACTTCCATTCGAAGCGCGCCGAGATGTAGGCCAGGAACCCGATCACCACGAACAGCAGGGCGTACACGCCCTTCTCGGCGAGTTCGCGGCCCACCTGCGCGCTGATCACCGCGCTGCTGCGCTTCTCCGCGGGATTGCCGTCCAGCGAGGCCGCGGCAGCGACCGAATCGCCGATGCTGGCCGCCTTGTCGGCGCCGCCGGCCTGCTTGCCCTCGGTCTGCAGGCGCACGAGCAGGTCGTTGCCGCTTCCGAACGCCTGCACCTGGGCACCGGGGTAGCCGTTGGCCTCCAGTCGGGTGCGCACCGCGTCCACGTCGGGAGTCCGGGCGTAGCGCAGCTCGACGCCGACGCCGCCGGTGAAGTCGAGGGCGAAGTTGAAGCCCTTGAACCCGATCGCGCCCAGCGCGACCACCATCAGCAGGAACGCCACGCCCAGCGACACCAGGCGCAAGCGCATGAAGTTGATGTTGCTGTCGTACGGGAACACATTGAACGGTTTCATGTCTGGCGCTCCCTCAGATCGCGATCGACTTCAGCTTCTTGCGGCGGCCGTACACCAGCGTGGCGATGCCGCGCGAGACCGAGACCGCGGTGTACATCGAGGTCACGATGCCCAGGATCAGCGCGACCGCGAAGCCCTTGAGCGGGCCGGTGCCGAACGCGAACAGCGCGATGCCAGCCAGCATGGCGGTCAGGTTGGCGTCGGCGATGGTGCCGGACGCGCGCTCGTAGCCCTCGGCGATCGCCTTCTGCGGTGGCAACCCCAGCCGCAACTCCTCGCGGATGCGTTCGTTGATGAGCACGTTGGCGTCCACCGACATGCCTACCGTCAACGCGATGCCGGCCAGGCCCGGCAGGGTCAGGGTGAAGCCCAGCAACGACATCAGCGCGACCACCATCAGCAGGTTCAGCATCAACGCCAGGCAGGTGATGACGCCGAACATGCGGTAGTAGATGAGGAAGAAGCCCAGCGCGAAGATGAAGGAGAACGCCACCGCCTTCAGGCCGCGCTGGACGTTCTCGGCACCCAGGCTCGGGCCCACGGTGCGCTCGTCGACGAAGTCCATCGGCGCCGCAAGCGCGCCCGCGCGCAGCAGCAAGGCGAGGTCCGACGCCTCCTTCATGCTTTCCAGGCCGGTGGTCTGGAAGTCCCGCCCCAGGGTGCTCTGGATGGTGGCGACCGAGATCACCTGCTCGTTGACGCGGGTGCTGCGCACCTCCTTGCCGTCGACCAGCTTCACCTCGGGGATGCGCTCGCTATAGACCACCGCCATCGGCTTGCCGACGTGCTGGCTGGAGTAATCGAACATGCGCTGGCCACCGATGCTGGTCAGGCGCACGCTCACCGCAGGGGTACCGGACTGCGAGTCGAACAGCGAGCTCGCGCTCTGCAGTTGCTCGCCCGAGGCGATGACCCGCTTGTTGAGCAGGATCGGCACCGGCTTGCCGTCGGCGCCGAGTTCCTTGCGGTAGAACAGGCGGCCTTCCGGCGGGACCAGGCCGGCGTCGCGCGCGTCGTAGGCATTGCCCTCGACCACGCCGCGGTATTCGAGGGTCGCGGTGGCGCCGAGGATGCGCTTGGCCTGCGCGGTGTCCTGCACGCCGGGAAGCTGGATGACCACGCGGTCGGCACCCTGGCGCTGGATGATCGGTTCGGCGACGCCCAGTTCGTTGATGCGGTTGTTGAGGGTGCCGATGTTCTGCTGCACGGCGTCGGTCAGCATCTTGTCGAGCTCGGCCTGCGGGATGCGCACCGACACGGCGTTACCCGTCGCGTCGACCTGGTAGGTCGGCAAGTTGCGGGCGAACAGGCGCTGCGCGGCCGCCGGATCCTGGCCGGTGCCGAGGGTGGCGACCACGGTGCCGTCCTTGCGAGGCTCGACCGAGGTGTAGCGGATGCGGTTGTCGCGCAACAGCACGCGCATGTCCTCGGCGGTCGCCTCGAAGCGCTTGGCCAGCGCGGCCTCCTTGTCGACCTGCATCTCGAAATACACGCCGCCACGCAAGTCCAAGCCCAGGAACATCGGCTTGGCGCCGATCGCCTGAAGCCAACCCGGCACGGTGGAAGCCTGGTTGAGCGCGACCACGAAGCCGCTGCCGAGCTCATCGCGGATCGCCTGCGAGGCGCGGGTCTGGTCGTCGTCGCTGGCGGTGCGCACCAGCAGGTTGCCGTCCTTGCCGATCTCCGACGAAGCGAACGGCACGCCAGCCTTCTTCAGTGCGGCCTCGACCCGCTGCTGGAGCGCGGCGTCGACCTTGGTGCCGCGGTTGGCGGTGACCTGGACAGCGGGATCCTGGGGGAACACGTTGGGCACCGAATACAGCAGGCTCAACGCAAGGGCGATCAGGACGACCAGGTACTTCCAGCGGGAATATTCGAGCATCGGCAAACCCCGCGCGCGGCCGCTGCGGCCGGCGCATCAATCGGAACGAGGGTGGATCAGGCGGACTTCAGGGTGCCCTTGGGCAGGACGTTGGCGATCGCGCCCTTCTGCACGCGCAGCTGCACGCCGTCGGCGACTTCCACGGTGATGAAGCTCTCGCCGATGTTGACGACCGTCGCGGCGATACCGCCGTTGGTGATCACCTCGTCGCCCTTGGCCAGCTTCTCGAGCATGGCGCGGTGCTCCTTCTGCCGCTTCATCTGCGGGCGGATCATCAGGAAATACATGATCGCGATCAGGATGACCGGGAACAGCAGGGTCGACATCATGCTGGGGGCGGCGGGCGCGGCGCCGGCGGCCTGGGCGTGGGCGGCGGGGATCAGGACATCAAGCGGGTTCATGCGGATTCCGGGTCGTCGGGAACGGGCGGGCTGGCCGGAGCCAGCCGCGAATTATGCCACGGGGGCGCCGGCCCCGGCCCCTCAGGGCCGGCGGGCCGCGTAAAAGGACTCCCGGAACGCGGCGAAGGTTCCGCGTTCGATGGCTTCGCGCATCCCGGCCATGAGTCGCTGGTAGTAGCGCAGGTTGTGCAAGGTCCCCAGCACCGGGCCCAGCATTTCGTTGCAGCGGTCGAGGTGGCGCAGGTAGCTGCGGCTGAAGCCGCCCGCGCAGGCCACGCAGTCGCAGCCTTCCTCGATCGGGCGCAGGTCGTGCTCGTACTGCGCGTTGCGGACCCGGACCGTGCCGGTCGCGGTGAAGAAATGCCCGTTGCGGGCGTTGCGGGTCGGCATCACGCAGTCGAACATGTCGATCCCGCGCGCCACCGCCTCCACCAGGTCCTCGGGGCGGCCCACGCCCATCAGGTAGCGCGGGCGGTCCTCCGGCAGTTGCGGCGTGGTGTGCTCGAGCATGGCGTTGCGCTCGGCCTCGGTCTCGCCCACGGCCAGCCCGCCCACCGCGTAGCCGTCGAAGCCGATCTGTTGCAGCCCCGCGGCGGAGGCCGAACGCAGGTCGTGGTGGACACCGCCCTGGACGATCCCGAACAGCGCCGCATCGTTGCCCTCGTGGGCCTTCTTCGAGCGCTCCGCCCAGCGCAGCGACAGCGCCATCGACCGCTCGACCACGCGCTTGTCCACCGGCTGGCCATCGACGGTGACCGGCGGGCACTCGTCGAAGATCATCACGATGTCGCTGCCCAGCACCTTCTGGATGTGCATGGATTCCTCGGGCCCGAGGAACACCTTGCGGCCGTCGGTGGGCGCGGCGAAGGTCACGCCGGCCTCGGTGATCTTGCGGCGGTGGGCCAGCGAGAACACCTGGAAGCCGCCGGAGTCGGTCAGGATCGGGCCGTCCCAGCGGGCGAAGCCGTGCAGGCCGCCATGGGCCTCGATCACCTCCAGCCCCGGCCGCAGGAACAGGTGGAAGGTGTTGCCGAGGATGATCTGCGCGCCGAGGTCGCGGACCTGTTGCGGCAGCACGCCCTTGACCGTGCCGTAGGTGCCGACCGGCATGAACGCCGGGGTTTCGATCACGCCGCGGGGGAAGGTGATGCGGCCGCGGCGCGCGGCGCCATCGGTGCCGAGCAACTCGAAATTCATGCGGCTCATCGCACCAGCACCTTCATCCCGGATCGCATGCCGCGCCGTCCGGGCACTCCTGCCCGGCTTATGCGGACGTCCGTGTTCGATGCGCCGCCGCGCGCCATCCATGGCGCGCTGTCCGGAGTGCCCGGACGGCGCGCCCTGCTCTTCATGCCTGGATCGCGACTCATGGCTGCGCCTCCGGGAACAACAGCATCGCGTCGCCATAGCTGAAGAAGCGGTAGCGCTCGCGCACCGCATGCTCGTACGCGGCGAAGATCCGCGGCTTGCCGGCGAACGCGGACACCAGCATCAGCAGCGTGCTTTCCGGCAGGTGGAAATTGGTGAGCAGGGCATCGACGCTGCGGATGCGGTATCCCGGGAAGATGAAGATGCTGGTCTCGCCGGCGAACGGTTGCAGCTCGCCATCGACCAACGCGCTCTCCAGCGCGCGCAACACGGTGGTACCGACGGCAACGACCCGGCCGCCCGCCGCGCGCGTCCGGCGCACCTGCGCGACCAGTTCGGCGCCGACGTTGATCCACTCGCTGTGCATGCGGTGCTCGCGGATGTCCTCCACCCGCATCGGCTGGAAGGTGCCGGCGCCCACGTGCAGGGTCACGTGCCCCAGCGCGACCCCGCGCGCGCGCAGCGAGGCCAGCAGCGCATCATCGAAATGCAGGCCCGCGGTCGGCGCGGCGACCGCCCCCACCTGCCGGGCGAACACGGTCTGGTAGCGCTCGGCATCGTCGCTGCCGGGCTCGCGCTGGATGTAGGGCGGCAGCGGCAGGCGGCCCGCGTGCAGCAGCCAGTTCTCCAGCGGCTCCGGCAGGTGGAAGCGCAGATGCCAGAAACCGGCCTCGTCGCGCGCCAGCACCTCCGCCTCGCCGCCGGCATCCAGGGCGATCCGGCTGCCGGGCCGTGGTGGCTTGCTCACGCCGAGTTGCGCGCGGGCCTCCTCGCCCGGCAGCAGGCGCTCGATCAGGATCTCGACCCGCCCCCCGGTGGCCTTCTGCCCGAACAGCCGCGCCGGGATCACGCGGGTGTCGTTGAACACCAGCAAGTCGCCCGGCTGCAGCAGCGACGGCAGGTCGCGCACGTGCAGGTCGGCGAAGTCGGCGTCGCCCGGCGGCACCAGCAGCAGGCGGCTCGCGGAACGCTCCGGCAGCGGCGCCTGCGCGATCAGCGCCTCGGGCAGGTCGTAGTGGAAGTCGGACTTCTTCAAGGCGGGGCGGGACGTTGGCGGCCGCGCATTGTAGGCGCGGCGGCCTAGCGCTCGAACTTGGTGGACAGGATGATCGAGGTGTTGGTGCGCTCGACGCCGTCGATCGCGCCGATGCGGTCGGTCAGCACGTCCATCTCGCCGACGCTGGCGGTGACCGCGAGCGCGATCAGGTCGTGGCCGCCGCTGATCGAATACAGCACCCGCACCTCGTGCATGGCCTGCAGCGACTTCACCACCGAGGTCATCTGCTTGGGCCGCAGGGTGATCAGGATGTGGGCCCGGATGCGGTTGCGCTCGAGTTCGTCGTCGACCCGCACGGTGTAGCCGCGGATCACCCCCTGCTGTTCCAGCCGGGCGATGCGGTTCTGCACGGTGGTGCGCGACAGCCCCAGCTTGCGGGCGATGTCGGCGGTGGTGGCGCGGGCGTTCTCGCGCAGCAGCGAGAGCAGGAGTTCGTCGGCGGCGGAGATGCGCATATCGCCGAATCATACCGTCGATCCGCCCGGATTGCCCGGCGTTCCGGGCGATTCACCCCTACCGATCGTCCGCGATCCCGCGATAATGACGGTTTGCCGCGCGCGGCCCGGCCGCCGGCGCTCCCCGGGAGAACCCAATGAGCCTGATCGACACCCTTGCCCCGTTGCGCGCCCATGGCGGCATCCGCACCATCGGCCTCGACGACGCCACCCTCCTCGACTTCGCCGCCCGCGACCCGCAGCTGGCCGAGGCCATCGCCGCTGCCGCCGAGGCATATGCCGCAGTGCGCGCCGACTTCCCCGCCTTGCTCGACCTCGATGAGGACGCGCAGCGTGCCGAAGTCCAGTCCGGCTTCGTCAATTTCTATTCGCAGGACAATTCCAACCCGTACGTGGCGCTGACCGCGCGCGGACCGTGGATCGTGACCCTGAAGGGCGCGGTGGTGTACGACACCGGCGGCTACGGCATGCTCGGCCTGGGCCATGCGCCGGCGGCGGTGATCGAGGCGATGGCCAGGCCGCAGGCGATGGCCAACATCATGACCCCGAACATCTCGCAGCTGCGCTTCGCCAACGCGATGCGCGCGGAGATCGGGCAGACCCGCGGCGGCTGCCCGTACGCGGCCTTCCTGTGCCTGAACTCGGGTTCCGAGTCGGTGTCGCTGGCGGCGCGCATCGTCGATGCCAACGCCAAGACCCTGACCGATGCCGGCGCCCGCCATGCCGGCAAGGCGATCAAGCGCGTGGTGGTCAAGGGCGCCTTCCACGGCCGCACCGAGAAGCCGGCGCTGTACTCCGACTCAACCCGCAAGACCTACGTGCAGCACCTGGCCAGCTTCCGCGGCGAGGACAGCGTGATCGCGGTGGCGCCGTACGATGCCGACGCCCTGCGCAAGGCGTTCGCCGATGCCGACGCCAACGGCTGGTTCATCGAGGCGATGTTCCTGGAGCCGGTGATGGGCGAAGGCGACCCGGGCCGCAGCGTGCCGGTCGGGTACTACAACCTGGCGCGCGAGCTGACCCGCGCCCACGGCGGCCTGCTGCTGGTCGACTCGATCCAGGCCGGCCTGCGCGCCACCGGCTACCTGTCGATCGTCGACTACCCCGGCTTCGAACAGGCCGAGGCGCCGGACATGGAGACCTACTCCAAGGCCCTCAACGCCGGCCAGTACCCGCTGTCGGTCCTCGCCGTCACCGAAGCCGCCGCGGCCATCTACAAGCGCGGCCTGTACGGCAACACGATGACCGCGAACCCGCGCGCGCTCGACGTCGCCTGCGCGGTGCTCGGCCAGCTGACCCCGGCGCTGCGCGCCAACATCCGCGACCGCGGCACCCAGGTGCTGCGGATGCTGGACGCACTGAAGGACGAGCTCGGCGGCCGCATCACCAAGGTCCAGGGCACCGGCCTGCTGTTCTCCTGCGAACTGGCGCCGGGCTACAAGGGCTACGGCACCGGTTCCACCGAGGAATGGATGCGCGAACAGGGCATCGGCGTGATCCACGGCGGCGAAAACTCGCTGCGCTTCACCCCGCACTTCGCGGTCACCGAAGCGGAACTCGAGCTGGTCGTCGCGATGGTCCGGCGCGCCCTGCTGGAAGGTCCGCGCGAGGCCATCGCAGCCTGACGCGGAAGGCGGGCCCCGGCGCCCGCCTCCGTTGGCTCAAGGCGTGCAGGCCGCCAGCCCCAGCGCCTTGCCGACGTCGCGCATGTCGAAGGCGGCGACCGCCTGGTCGTCGTGCAGCGCGTAGAACACGCCCTGCGGGAAACGCGCATCGCCGCGCTGCTCCAGCCAGATGCCATCGGTATTCGCAGTCACCTCGCCCGCGAACGCCCCGAGGTGCGCCAGCGTGCGCCGGTCGAACACGTGGAACAGGCTGCGGTCCTTGAACTGGTCGGTGGCGATCCAGTACCCGCCGCCATCCGCGCAGGCCATCAACGCGATGCCCTCGGCCTGCGCGCGGAACAGGCCGGCGCCGATGTCGCTGCCGGCATAGCGGCCGTCCGAGAGGCGGTACTCGCGCAGGCGGGTGCCGCTGGCGACGTCTTCCTCCGACAGCAGCAGCCGGTCGTTGGCCGGATCCGCCCACACCGACTCCGCGATGCGGATGGCACCGGCCGCGCTGGTCTCGCCGAAGGTCTGCACCAGCGCCGCCTGCCAGCGGCCGCCTGCCGCCGAAAGCTGGTAGCGTCGATAGCGCTGCCCGAGGTCGGCCAGCGGCGGCACGGTTTCCTCGTCGGCGCCAAGCATGTAGTTGTCGCTGGCGATCACCTCGATGCCACCGTCCTTCGCCCGCGCCCACAATCCGTAGGGCTTGCGCAGCTCGGCGTCGCCGAATGCCAGCAGCGGGGTGAAGCCGGGCAGCGACAACGCCTGCACCCGGTGGTTGTCGCGCTCGACCACCAGTGCGACGTCGCCGACCACGGCGATCCCGTTCGGCCGATCGAATTCGCCCAGGCGCGTGCCCTTGCGGCCGACCGTGCGCAAGCGCTTGCCGGTATCGCCATCGAAGACCACCAGCGCGTCGCCCTTCTTGGCGGTGGTGATCACCCAGCGCCGGCCATCGGGCGCCGTCCAGCTGGCCGGTGAATCCAGGTTGTCCGCGGGCGTCGACGCGGTGACGAAGGCTTCCCGCACCACGACGTGCGGCAGGCCGGACGCGGCGAGCATCGGCTCATGGTCGGCCGCCTCGTCGGGCTCGCGGTCGGCGGTCCGGGCTCCGGTCGCGCAAGCGGCGAGCAGGAAGGGCATCGCGAACAGGGCGAGGCGTGGGGTCACCGGGATTCTCCAGGGAAGGCGATCGAATCGCGCCGTTGTAAGACCGTGGCATGACGGTTTCATGTCAGCAACGGCACGCCGGCGCTGTCATCGAAGCGGCATCCCGCCGTCATCCAACCGCCATGCAAGCTCCCTACAAAGGCGCATTCACTTTCATCCGGGGGATGCCGTCCATGAAACGCAATGCGCTGGCCATCGGCCTGTCACGCGCCCTGCTCTGCCTCGCGCTGCTGCCCGCCGGGCAGGTGCTGGCGCAGGCCCAGGTGCCCGACGGGGCCAAGGACCCGAAGCCCACGCCAAAGGAACTGGACCGCGTCGTCGTGCAGGGCGAGATCGCCTACCGCGACCGCACCGATTCCACCCCGCCGGTCCTCACCTACGACCTGGAGTACTTCCAGCGCTTCGAGCCGAACACCGTCGGCGACATGCTCAAGCGCGTGCCGGGCGTCGCCTTCGTCGGCACCGACATCGGCGAGTACGACGCCGCGCAGCTGCGCGGCATGGCGTCGGGCTATACCCAGGTCCTGATCAACGGCAAGCAGGTGCCGGGTGCCGGCGACGACCGCTCGTTCTGGGTCGACCGGATCCCCGCGGAGATGGTCGACCATGTCGAGGTCATCCGCAGCAACAGCGCGAACCGTAGCGGCGACGCGATCGCCGGCACCATCAACATCGTCCTGCGCGATGCCTACGTGTTCGATGGCAGCTACGTGCGGCTCGGCCTGAACCGCTGGTTCGACGGCGAGGTCAACCCGACCTTCGGCGCGGTCACCAGCGGCGACTTCCTGGGCGGGCGGATCCTGGCCGGCGTCAACGTGCAGGACCGCTACCGCGCCAAGCTCAAGCGTTCCGACCGTTACTCGGATCCCTCGATGGACGAGTTGCTGAGCTTCGAGGACCAGGAGGAAGTGAAGGACGGCCGCGATACCTCCGCCAACCTGTCGTGGAAGGCGGACGTCGGCGAGACCGGGCGTATCGGCATCGACGGCTTCTTCGTGAAGACGGACCGCGACATCACCGAGGTCTCGAACGAAGTCGAGTACGACAACGGCGACGTGATCGAGAAGAACGTACCCGGATTCAGCCCGGTCGACCAGGAGAACTGGGGCGTCGGGGTCGACTACAAGTTCGACATGGCCGGCGGCACCACCTCGCTCGACTTCGACCACGCGCGGTTCAAGGACGACAGCGCCGAGCAGGAGGAGGAAATCGCCTACGTCAACGGCGAGTGGGACGGCGCCGAGGGCGAGGCCACTTCGGTCGACGCCAGGGACGCGGAAACCGGCTTCAAGCTGGCGCACAAGCGCGCGCTCGGTGGCGCCGAGCTGGAGTTCGGGGTGGACTGGCGCCGCAAGAAGCGCGACGTGACCTACACCAACTTCGAGTGGGAAGCGGAAGAGGAAGGCGACGCGGTGGCGTACGCGCTCGACGGCAGCGTCGGCTCGGTGATCGAGGAAAAGCGCCTGGATCCGTACGTGATGGTGTCGGGCAAGGGCGAGGCGTTCGCCTGGGAAGCCGGCCTGCGCTACGAAACCACCAGGTCCGACATCCGCTATTCCGAGGACGGCGACCTCGAGGAACAGGTCGGCAACGACTACGACGTGCTGCTGCCCTCGCTGCACTTCAAGTGGAACCTCAGCGACGCCACCCGCGTCAACCTGTCGCTGGCGCGCAGCCTCAAGCGCCCCAACTTCAACGAACTGGTCCCGGCCCTGCTGGATGGCGAGTTCGGCGACAACGACTACATCGGCAACCCGCTGCTGCAGCCGGAGACCGCCAACGGCATCGACGTCGGCTTCGAGCATCGCCTCGGCAAGCACGGCGTGGTCGGCGTCAACGTGTTCTACCGCGACGTCAAGGACCTGATCGAACTGGTCAACACCGGCGAATGGAGCGAGGACGCGCAGGATACGTATGCCAAGGACCTGAAGAAATTCCTCAAGGCCAACCCGGGCAAGACGGCGGCCGACTTCGAGTTCGATCCCGATAGCTTCGTGTACACCTCCGCCAACGTCGGCGATGGCAAGGTCTACGGCATCGAATTCGACCTCTCGACCCCGCTGACCGCGCTGGGCCTGCCCAACACCGGCGTGTTCGCGAACTACTCGTGGCTGGACAGCAGGATCACCGACTTCCTCGGCGAGCGGCGGTTCAACGACCAGGCCCGCAGCGTCTTCAACATCGGCTTCATCCACGACATGCCGTCGATCGCCACCAGCTTCGGCGCCACCTACCGCAGCCAGGGCGACGCCTTCAGCCGGATCCTGGCCGAGGAAGTGACCGTCGAATACGGCGCCGACCTCGAGATGTTCGTCGAGAAGCGCTTTGGCAAGACCATCTCGCTGCGCCTGAGCGCCTCTAACCTGCTGGACGCCTCCAAGGACGAGACTTTCCACAAGTTCGACGACCTCGGCGACCAGCTGGACCGTGACTACGACGAGTACGAACTGGAATCCGAGGAAGCCGGCCCGAGCTACCAGTTGGTGATGCGCTGGGCGTTCTGACCGGGCGCCGGCCGACGACCAAGACGCCGGCCCCGCGCCGGCGTCGCTGTTTGCAGCGGGCACGGGCTGCGGCACACTCGCGTGCACACAGGGAGCGCTGCGCATGAAGACCGTCGAAGTCGACCACCCGCTGGTCCGCCACAAGCTCGGCAAGCTGCGCGACATCGGCACCGACCCGGTGCATTTCCGCCAGCTGGCGGGCGAAGTCGCTGCGATGCTGGCCTATGAAGCCACCCGCGACATGCCGCTGGAAACCCGCACCGTGCAGACCTGGGCAGGACCGCTGGAAGTGGCGCACGTGCGCAGCGAGAAGGTCACGCTGGTGCCGATCCTGCGCGCCGGACTCGGCTTCCTGCCGGGCGTGCAGGCCATGTTGCCGTCGGCCGCAGTCAGCGTGATCGGCCTGCGTCGCAACGAGGCCACGCACCAGCCCGAGACCTACTACGAACGGCTGGCCGACAACATGGGCGAACGCACGGCCATGCTGATCGACCCGATGCTGGCCACCGGCGGCAGCGCGATCGCCGCCATTGCGATGCTCAAGGCGGCCGGCTGCAGGAAGTTCAAGTGCCTGTTCCTGGTCGCGGCACCGGAAGGCCTGCGGGCGCTGGAGGCCGCGCATCCAGACATCGAGGTCTACGTGGCCGCGATCGACGAGCGCCTCAACGACGATGCCTACATCCTGCCCGGGCTCGGCGACGCCGGCGACCGCCTGTTCGGCACCCCGGTGGATTGAGCCCGGCTCAGCGCAGCGCCAGCCACAGCCCGGCCAGGGCCATCAGCAGGAACGCCAGCCAGGTCAGCGCGGTGCCCCAGAAGCGGCCGATCGAATAGCCGCCACTGCGCGACATGCCGACTGCATGCAGGATGCGCCCGAGCAGCAACGCGCCGCCGAACGTCCAGGTCGCAACCGCAGGCAAGCCGCACAGTTCCAGCAGCGCCAGCACCAGCAGCGCGAACGGCGCATGCTCGACGAAATTGCCATGCACGCGGACCTTGCGCGCCAGCACCTTGTCGCCGCCATCGCCGAGGCCGATCTTGTGCGCATGGCGATGCCGCGAGATGGGCGCCAGCAAGGCCAGCATCAGCAGCACGTGCAGCGACGCGAACAGCAAGGTGATCTTCGGCATCCGGGTTCCTCAGGCGGCGAGTGCGCGGGCGTGCAGCTCGGGGCGCTCATGCGCGGTGGCGAACCTGCCCTTGTCGTCGCGAACGACCTGCGCCAGTGCGCAGCCCGGATCGTGGGTGAAGAAGAGATGCACGTTGCGCGCCAGCTTGTCTTCGAGGAACGCGCGTTTCTCGTCGATCAGCAACTCGGCGTTGCGGTCGTAGCCCATGGTGATCGGCACGTGCACCCATGGCCGGCCGGGGATGAGGTCGGCGCAGAACACGACGCCACCGTGCGGTTGGCCGTCCACCCGCTCCGGCCCGACGATCTCGGCCAGCAGCAGGCCGGGCGTGTGGCCGTCGCTGTGGTGGAAGCGAACGGCGTCGCCCAGCGCCTCGCAGCGGTTGCCCTCGACCAGTTCCAGACGGCCGCTCGCCTCCAGCAGCGACGGCAGTTCGGGGATGAAGCTGGCGCGATCGCGCGGGTGCGGGTGCAGGGCACGCTGCCAGTGCGCGGCGCCGACCACGAAGGTGGCATTGGGGAACAGCAGTTGCGGTGCGCGTCCTTCCGCCCACGGCGCCAGCAGTCCGCCGGCATGGTCGAAATGCAGGTGGCTCAGCACCACCACGTCGATGTCCTCGTGCGAGAAGCCGGCCGCGGCCAGCGAGTCCAGCAGCACGTGTCGGTCCTCGACGATGCCGTAGCGCTGGCGCAGATCGGGTGCGAAGAACGCCCCGATCCCGGCCTCGAACAGCACCGTCTTGCCATCCAGCGGGCTGGCCAGCAGCGCGCGGCAGGCGAGGTCGATGCGATTGCCGTCGTCCACCGTGGCCCAGCGCGCCCACATCGCCTTCGGCGCGTTGCCGAACATCGCGCCGCCATCGAGCTTTTGCGAGTTGCCGAGGATCGACCAGAGTTTCATGCCATTCATCCCCATCGGTTGCGCATCCGGCCCTTGCGGGGCGCCGGTCGCAGGCGTATCAAACGTGCGTTGGCGCAAGCTTACGGGAGGATCCGGTGGACGGACGATTCCTGCCCCGCCTGGCGGTGGCGGCGAGCGGCCTGCTGGCGCTCCTGCCCGGCCCCGCGCATGCCCAGTCGCGGGATTTCGACGACATCCCACGCATCGTCTGCGCCGAGGGCATCGAGCCCTACCTGCCGGGCGACTACTACTTCTGTACCGCCAACAAGGCACTGCAGGCGGGGAATCCGGTCAAGGCGCTGGCGATGTACCGCGAGTCGGCACGCTGGGGCGACAAGCGGGCGATGTTCAACCTCGGCCTGCTGCTGGTGCGCGGGGAATCGGTGGCGAAGGACGAGGCGCAAGGCCTGGCCTGGCTGGCACTCGCCGCCGAGCGGCCACGCGACACCCTGCATCGAGAGGTGCTGGCCGGCGCGTGGCGTGCGGCCTCGCCCGACACCCGGGCGCGCGCCAATGCCTTGTGGAATGACATGAAGGTCGAATATGCCGACCGCGTGGCGCTGGCGCGGGCGCTCGAACGCTACGAGCGCGCCACCACGCAGATGCGCCGCGAGAGCCAGCGCGACCCGACGTCGAGCAAGTGGATCGCCGGCCTGCCCCCGGCCCAGCTCGGCGGCGGCCTGTTGGCGGCGTTGGATGAAGCCGCGCAAGTCACCCTGCTGCGCCCCATCCCCGGTCGAGCCGGCCAGGTGAACGTCGGTACGCCGGAGAAGGTCGCGGACACCGCGCCGGATCGCTGAATCAGCGCGTGGGCGCGACGGTCGCCTTGCCCACCGGGTTGCGCGGATCGCTGGCCGCGCGCAGTACGTTGGCGCCGCGATCCCATTCGACGGTGTTCATGTTGCCCCAGCTGTCGCTGGAACGGCGCCCGCCATTCGCCTCGCCCGGCACCATCACGTCGTGGCCCATCGCCCGCAGGCGGGCGACAACCTCGGCCGGCAACGCATCGCGCTCGGTGCCCAGCACGTCCGGCTGCCATTGGTGGTGGTAGCGCGGCAGCGCCGCGACCTGCGCCGCGTCGAGGCCGTCCGCATAGCCCAGCACGCCCAGCAGGACCATGGTGATGATCCGGCTGCCGCCCGGGGTGCCCAGCACCGCGACCTTGCCGGGCGATTCCATGATCGTCGGCGTCATCGAGCTCAGCATGCGCTTGCCGGGCTGCGGCGCGTTGGCCTCGTAGCCCATGACCCCGAACGCGTTGGGGGTACCGGGCTTGAGCGCGAAGTCGTCCATCTCGTTGTTGAGCAGCACGCCGGTGCCGGATGGCACCAGCCCGGAACCGAACAGCAGGTTCACCGTCTGGGTCGCCGACACCCGGTTGCCCTCGGCATCGAGGATCGAGAAGTGCGTGGTCTCGTCGTCCTCCAGCGGGGTCGGCTTGCCGGCCAGCATGTCGCTGGGCGTCGCCTGGTCGGGATTGATGCCGGCGCGCAATCCGGCCGCGTAGTCCGGCGACATGAGGGTCCGCATCGGGATGCGCACGAAGTCGGGATCGCCGAGGTAGAAGGTGCGATCGCGGAAAGCGCGGCGCATCGCCTCGACCACCAGGTGCACGCGTTCGGCCTCGGGCAACGCCTTGAGGTCCCACGGCGCGAGGATCTGCAGCATCTCGGCCAGCGCCACCCCACCCGAGGATGGCGGCGGTGCGGTGACGACGCGCCAACCGTCGTAGTCGAAGACCAGCGGCGCGCGTTCCTTCACCCGGTAGGCCGACAGCTCCGCGGCGGTCCACTCGCCGCCTGCCGCCTTCACGCCAGCCAGCAGGCGCTGGGCGGTGATGCCGCGGTAGAACCCGTCGTGCCCGCCGCTGGCGAGGCGCTCCAGGGTGGCCGCCAGCTCCGGCTGCCGGAACAGGTCGCCTTCGACCGGGGCGCGACCGCTGCGCAGGAACACCTCGCGGGTGCCGGGGTAGCGTTCCATCACCTCGCGGCGCTGCGCATAGCCATTGGCGAAGCGGGCGTACACCGGGAAGCCCTGGCGCGCGATCCGGATCGCCGGCGCGAGCGACTTCGAGAGCGGCAGCCGTCCGTACTTGCCCGCGACGTGCACCAACGCCGCCGGCAAGCCGGGGATGCCGGCGGCCCACGGACCGTTCTCGGCTCGGTCGCGATCGAATTCCCCATCAGCATCCAGGTAGCGCGCGGGGCTCGCGGCCTTCGGGGCGGTCTCGCGCGCATCCACGAACACGTCCTTGCCGCTGCGCGCGTCGTGCAGCAGGAAGAAGCCGCCGCCGCCGAGGCCGGAACTGATCGGCTCGACCACCGACAGCACCGACGACACCGCGACCGCGGCATCGAAGGCATTGCCGCCATGTTGGAGCATCTCGATGCCGGCGTCGGTGGCGAGCTGGTGCGCCGACGCGACCGCGGCGCCGGGAGGCAACGCCGGCTTCGGTTGCGCCTGCGCCAGCAACGGCGCCAGCAACAGGACGAGGATGGCGATGCTGCGGCTCATGCGGCACTCCCTTGCAGGCCGGCGAGCTTCGCCAGCAGTTGCGCGTGCGTTTCCGGGTGGTCGGGATCGGGGTCGATGCATTCGACCGGGCACACGACCACGCATTGCGGCTCGTCGTGGTGGCCCACGCATTCGGTGCACAGCGCGGGGTCGATCAGGTAGATCTCCGGCCCCATCGAGATCGCCCGGTTCGGGCAGACCGGTTCGCAGACGTCGCAGTTGACGCAGGTATCGTTGATCTTGAGCGACATGCCGCTTGCCCTCCCCCGCGTGCGGGGGAGGGCCCTTGCCGGGACCTTGCTTACTTCGCTTCGACGAAGATGTAGTTCACGCCGGCCGGGGTGACCGCGGCCTTGACGCGTTCGCCGTCGATCGGCGTGCCGATGTACACCACCTTGACGTCCTTCATGCTGCCCGGCGGGATCGGCTTGAAGGCGGTCTCGATCATCTCAGCTTCCTTGGTGAAGGACGGCGAAGCGAACACCAGCATGTTGCCCCCGAGGATGCCGCGGCCGAGGTCGGCCTCGAGCTTCTCGAGCTGGCGCTCGTACTGGCCACCGAAGCCTTCGGTGGTCTCAGCCGGCAGGAAGTAGACGTACGGCGTATTGGTGATGCCGTCCATGTTGCGCTTGGCGACATCGGTCACGTAGGTGCGCCAGGCAGCGGTGTCGGCGGTCTTCGGCGCCGACAGCGGCGCGTCCACCTTCTCGGCCTTGGGGGCCTCTTCCTTCTTGCAGGCCGTGAACGGCAGCGCCAGGAAGGCGATCACGAGCAGGCGGGTCAAGATCTTCATGGGCATTCCCCTTGGTTTGCGTGTGGTGGGTGTTGCGATGGGCTCAGGGCTCTGCGGCCCGGTTGCGCCGTTGCGCCTCGAGCGCCGCGGCGACCGCTGCGGGCACGAAGCCGGACACGTCGCCGCCAAGCCGCGATATCTCGCGGACCAGCGACGACGAAATGAAGCCGTACTGCTCGGCCGGGGTGAGGAACAGGGTCTCCACTTCCGGTATCAGGTGGCGATTCATGCTCGCCATCTGGAATTCATATTCGAAGTCGGACACCGCGCGCAGGCCGCGCAGCAACACGCCCGCGCCGATGTCCCGCACGAAGTGGGCCAGCAAGGTATCGAAGCCGCGCACCTCGACGTTCGCATGCCGCGCCAGCGCCTCGCGCGCCAAGCCAACGCGCAGGTCCAGCGGGAGCGCCGGGCCCTTGGACGGGCTGGCGGCGACGCCGACGATCAGGGTCTCGAACAGCGGCGCGGCGCGATCGACCAAGTCCACGTGGCCGTTGGTGATCGGGTCGAAGGTGCCGGGATATACCGCGATGCGCCGGGCCACGCTCATGTCGTCTGGGGATCGCCGGGTGCCAGTCCAGTGCCCAGTGTAGCGCGGCGGTACAAGGCATAGCGCACGTCGCGGGTTTGGCCCTCGCGATGCAGGCGCCACTCGACGGGCGGTACCGGCGCGAGCGACGCGGGACTCTCGACATAGAGCCAGCCATCGGCGGCCATCCGCCCCGGCAACCGGGCCAGGACGGCAGGCCACAGGCCGGCGGCGAACGGCGGATCCACGAAGGCGAGGTCGAAGCACGGGCCGTCGCGGTCCAGGTAGGCCAGCGCATCTGCGCGCTGCACCTGCACCTCACCTCCGGCATCCAGCCGGGCCACCGCCGCCTGCAAGGCGCCGGCCAAGCCGGGATCGGCCTCCACCAGCACCGCGGACGATGCGCCACGCGACACCGCCTCCAGCCCCAGCGCGCCGCTGCCCGCGAACAGGTCGAGGACCCTTGCGCCCGGCAGCATCGGCTGCAGCCAATTGAACAGGGTCTCGCGGACGCGGTCGGAGGTCGGGCGCAGGCCCGCCACGTCGGGCACCGGCAAGCGCGTGCCACGCCAACGTCCG
>JAFLEC010000110.1 GCA_017302095.1 Lysobacterales bacterium
CACGCACCCGCCACGCGCGGCCCGGCGCCACTGCGCGTGCAACTGCCCGCGGATGCGCCCGCAGGCGCCTCGGGCCGGTTGCTGGTGTTCGCGGAACCAGCGGCGGATGCCTTGGCCCGGGCCAAGGACGGCGTGGTCACCGCAGTCGATGCCAGTCCGTTCGGTGGCCAGGGCGCCAGCGCGGCCGCGATGGAGCTGGCCCGCATCGCCCCGGGGCAGCAGCTGCCCGTGGATGGCGACAGCCTGGCGTGGCCGCAGCCGTTCTCGCAGCTGCCGGCCGGCGATTACTACGTCCAGGCCGTGCTCGACGTGGCGCGCAACAACAATTACGGCGGTCGCGGCGCCGACGACCTCAGCAGCACGCCGCAGCGCATCACCCTCGGTCCCAAGGCCAAGCCAGCCACCCTGGTGCTGGACCAGCGTGCCCCGGCCCCGGGCGATCCCTGGCAGTTGCCGCCGACCGCGCCGGACGCCCTGCGCGCCGCGATCCCGGCGGCGAAGGCCGCGACCCAGCCGATCGATCTCCAGAGCGCGGCGCTGACCGCGTTCTGGGGGCGTCCGGTGCACCTGCGCGGGTGGGTGGTGCTGCCGCCCGGCTACGACGCCGCCGCGTCGACGCGCTACCCGGTGCTGTACTTCACCCACGGCTTCGGCGGCAGCACGCGCGCGCTGGTGCCGACCGCGATCGCCGCGCACGCCGGCATGGCGGATGGCGCGATGCCGCCGATGATCTGGGTGCTGCTGGACGAATCCAGCCCGACCGGCACCCACGAATTCGCCGACTCGGTCAACAACGGCCCGTGGGGCAAGGCGCTGATCGAAGAACTGATCCCGGCCCTGGAATCGCGCTACCGGATGGACGCCACCGCCAACGGCCGCTTCCTCAACGGCCACTCCTCCGGCGGCTGGGCCACGCTGTGGCTGCAGGTGCGCTATCCCAAGCTGTTCGGTGGCACCTGGTCGACCGCGCCGGATTCCAGCGACTTCCGCGACTTCAGCGGCATCGACCTGTATGCCGCCGACGCCAACGTCTATCGCAAGCCGGACGGCGGCGCATGGCCGCTGATGCGCGACAAGGGCCAGGTGGTCGCCAGCTTCGAGCAGTTCGCGCGGCTGGAGGAGATCGTCGGCCCGGTCGGCGGCCAGCTCGCCTCGTTCGAGTGGGTGTTCTCGCCGCGCGGCGCCGA
This sequence comes from Lysobacterales bacterium, assembly GCA_017302095.1. GTDB lineage: Bacteria > Pseudomonadota > Gammaproteobacteria > Xanthomonadales > Xanthomonadaceae > Thermomonas. Next base: position 1,188 of record JAFLEC010000110.1, read on the forward strand.
CGGGCGGCCGCTGCCGATGTTCGACCGCGGCACCGGCAAAGTGGATCCGGCAGTGGTCGCGTACTGGCGCGAGCACTACGACATCGCCGAGCGGATCCGCCGCGAGTGGCCGCGCCTCAAGCCCGACCTCGACGGCAAGCTGCACGTGTACGTCGGCACCGCCGACACCTTCTACCTCGATGGCGGCGCGCGGAAGCTCAAGGAGACGCTGGATGCGGTGGGCGCCCGCGCGGACTTCCGCTTCGTGCCCGACCGCACCCACTTCGACCTGTACGTGGAGGGCGACGACCGCCGGGCGCTGCTGAAGGACATCGCCTGGCAGATGTACGCCATCGCCCGCCCCGGGTCGAAGCGCCCGGCCGCGCCAGCGCGCTGACCAAGCGCGCTGACCCGGCGGCGCGTCAGCCAGCCAGCGGCAGCAGGATGTCGGCGCGCAGCAGCGGCGCCGGCACCGTTTCCGGATCGTCGAGGAAGTCGTAGCGGATCGGGGCGTCGCGCAGGGCGTGGCCGCTGCCCGGCAGCCAGTCCGCGAGCAGGCCGTCCACCGCCGCCTCGAGGTCTTCGTAGGGACCGACGTGGCGGACCCGCGCAAACACGCCGCCTTCCAGGGTCGCGCGGCGCAACGGCGCCTCCGGCTCGCCGACGAGTTCGCCATCGAGGCGGATCGCGCAGTCGAACTCCAGCGTCTCCGCCGGCAGGTCGCGATGGTCGCCCCATGGGATACCGTGCAGGCCGATGATCGATTCGACCAGCCCGGCACCGGCGGCCCATTCGAACAGCGCGCCATAGGCCTGGTCGAGGTCGGCGAATGCGCCGCGGTTGCGCAGGGCGACCACTTCGAACGGCGTCAGCGACACCACTTCCACCTGCAATGGCAGCGGCTCGGCGGCGGCGCGGGCCGGACGCCCGAGCGCGTCGAGCAGCGCCGCCCGGCACGCGGGGTCTTGGCGCACTTCCGTCGGACTGGCGTCGAGGCGTTCGCGCATGGCGCGGGCCAGCGCCTGCGGGGTGTCGTAGCCCACCGCCAGCGCCACGTCGGCGATGCCGACGTCGGTGTCGCCGAGCAGTTGCAGCGCCTTCGCCAGCCGCAGCCGCGCGATCGTGGCGCCCAGCGGCTCGCCAGTCAGGGCGCGCCAGACCCGGTGGAAGTGGAAGGGCGAGAGATGGGCGACGGCGGCCAGCGCGTCGAGGCCGGGCAGGTCGTCGCCATCGGCGATCGCCTGCTGCAGGCGGGCGAGCACGGCATCGATGCGGCGGGCGTAGGCGTTGCGGGTATCGGCTTTCATGGTGGTCTCCGGTGCGGTGAGGATGCACCGGAACGATGCCGCGTATCGGCATCGCCCCGCGTTCCCGATCTTGCGCTGTTTCCGGCGCAGCATGCATCGGCGGGAGGCAGGTGGCCCACCCCGACCAGTCGCTCTCCGATACTCGCTTGGTGGTCGGGGCAGGCCACCCGCCTCCTTGCGGGCGGCGCGCGCGTCAGCCGAACACCAGCTTCCCGGCCTCGGCATCCACCCGCACGACATCGCCGCCGCCGAACCGGCCGGACAGGATCGCCTGCGCCAGCGGGTTCTCCAGTTGCTGCTGGATCGCCCGCTTCAGCGGCCGCGCGCCGTACACCGGATCGAAGCCGACGTTGCCCAGTAGGTCGTAGGCATGGTCGGTCAGTTCGATGCGGATGCCGCGCTCGGCCAGCCGCTTCTCCAGTCCGCGCAGCTGGATCCGCGCGATCGCCTTGATCTGCGCCTTGTCGAGCGGGTGGAACACCACGATGTCGTCCAGCCGGTTGATGAACTCCGGACGGAAGTGCGCCTGCACCACGCCCATCACCGCGGCCTTCATCTGGGTGTAGGCCTGCGCGCTGTCGTCGCCCGCCAACTCCTGGATCTGGTGCGAGCCGAGGTTCGACGTCATCACGATCACGGTGTTGCGGAAATCCACGGTGCGGCCCTGGCCATCGGTCAGGCGACCGTCGTCCAGCACCTGCAGCAGGATGTTGAACACGTCCGGATGCGCCTTCTCGACCTCGTCCAGCAGGATCACGCTGTAGGGACGGCGGCGCACGGCCTCGGTGAGGTAACCGCCCTCCTCGTAGCCCACGTAGCCGGGAGGCGCGCCGATCAGGCGGCTCACCGCGTGCTTCTCCATGAACTCGCTCATGTCGATCCGCACCATCGCGTCGGCGCTGTCGAACAGGAACTCGGCCAAGGCCTTGCACAGCTCGGTCTTGCCGACGCCGGTCGGGCCGAGGAACAGGAACGAGCCGCTCGGGCGGTTCGGATCGCTCAGCCCGGCGCGCGAACGCCGCACCGCATCGGAGACGACCTTGATCGCCTCTTCCTGGCCCACGACGCGGGCGTGCAGCTGCGCTTCCATCTGCAGCAGCTTCTCGCGCTCGCCTTCCAGCATCTTGCTGACCGGGATGCCGGTCCAGCGCGACACCACCTGCGCGATCTCCTCGGCGGTGACCTTGTCCTGCAGCAGGGTGAAGCCCTTGGTCTCGGCTTCCTGCGCCGCCTTCAGCTGCTTCTCCAGTTCCGGCAGGGTGCCGTACTGGATTTCGCTCATGCGCGCGAAATCCTGCTTGCGCTGCGCCGCTTCCAGCTCCAGCCGCGCGGCCTCGATCTGCTCCTTGATGCGGGTGGCGCCCTGCAGGGTCGCCTTCTCCGCCTTCCACACTTCCTCGAGGTCGCTGTACTCGCGCTCGAGCACGTCGATCTGCGCCTGCAGGTCGGCCAGGCGCTGCTTCGATTCGGCGTCCTTCTCCTTCTTCAGCGCCTCGCGCTGGATCTTCAGCTGGATCAGCCGGCGCTCCTTGCGGTCCATCTCCTCCGGCTTGGAATCGATCTCCATGCGGATGCGGCTGGCCGCCTCGTCCATCAGGTCGATGGCCTTGTCCGGCAGCTGGCGGTCGGCGATGTAGCGGTTGGACAACGTGGCCGCGGCGACGATCGCCGGGTCGGTGATCTCCACGCCGTGGTGCACCGCGTAGCGCTCCTTCAGGCCGCGCAGGATCGCGATGGTGTCCTCGACGCTCGGTTCGCCGACGAACACCTTCTGGAAGCGGCGCTCCAGCGCGGCATCCTTCTCCACGTACTTGCGGTATTCGTCGAGGGTGGTCGCGCCGATGCAGTGCAGCTCGCCGCGCGCCAGCGCGGGCTTGAGCATGTTGCCGGCATCCATCGCGCCCTCGGCCTTGCCGGCGCCGACCATGGTGTGCAGCTCATCGATGAACAGGATGATCTGGCCTTCGTTCTTGGCCAAGTCGTTGAGCACCGCCTTCAGGCGCTCCTCGAATTCGCCGCGGAACTTGGCGCCGGCGATCAGCGCGCCCATGTCGAGCGACAGCAGGCGCTTGCCGCGCAGGCCCTCCGGCACCTCGCCGTTGATGATGCGCTGGGCCAGGCCCTCGACGATCGCGGTCTTGCCCACGCCGGGCTCGCCGATCAGCACCGGGTTGTTCTTGGTGCGCCGCTGCAGCACCTGGATGGTGCGGCGGATTTCCTCATCGCGGCCGACCACCGGGTCGAGCTTGCCGCTCTCGGCGCGGGCGGTCATGTCGATGGTGTATTTCTCCAGCGCCTGGCGCGCGTCCTCGGCGTTCTCGTCGGTCACCTTCTCGCCGCCGCGCAGCTTGTCGATCGCCGCTTCGAGCTTCGCCTTGTTCGCACCGGCGGCCTTCAGCGCCTTGCCGGCCTCGCCGCCGTCGTCGAGCGCCGCGAGCAGCAACAACTCGCTGGCGATGTAGGCATCGCCGCGCTGCTGCGCCAGCTTGTCGGTGACGTTGAGCAGGCGCACCAGGTCGTTGCCGGCCTGCACGTTGCCGGCCTGGCCGCTGACCTTGGGCAGCTTGTCGAGGATTTCGGCCAGGCGCTCGCGCAGCACCGGCACATTGACGCCGGCCTGCGCCAGCAACGGCCGCGTGCCGCCGCCCTGCTGGTCCAGCAGTGCCAGCAGCAGGTGCGCGGGTTCGATGATGGTGTGGTCGCGGCCCACGGCCAGCGACTGCGCGTCGGCGATGGCCTGCTGGAAACGCGAGGTGAGTTTGTCCATGCGCATGGCGGGACTCCTGTATCGGGGGGCCACCCCGTGGCCCAATGTCGACCACATGCGGTTGCCGCGCCGTGATTCAAGTCAAGCGCGCCGCGCGGTTGCCGCTGGGTTATGGTCTGCGCCAACCGTCCCGGAGCCCGACCGATGACCCGACCCCGCGCGCTGGCCTGCGGCCTGCTGCTCGCCCTGTGCATGGCCCCCGCCCTGGCGGCCACCCCTTCCGCCGGCGACCAGCGCCTGCGCGATGCGATCCAGGCCGACCAGCCGCACGCCATCGCGCTGCTGGAACGCCTGGTCAACCAGAATTCCGGCTCGCTCAACCTGGCCGGGGTCAAGGCGGTCGGCGACATGGTCCGCGCCGAGCTGGAACCGCTGGGCTTCGAGGTCGAATGGATCGACATGCGCGCCACCGGGCGCGCCGGCCACCTGGTCGCCACCCACCGCGGCAACGGGCGCGGCAAGCACGTGCTGATGATCGGCCACCTCGACACCGTGTTCGAGCCGGACTCGCCGTTCCAGCGCTTCGAGCGCACCGGCGATACCGCGACCGGGCCCGGCATCGCCGACGACAAGGGCGGCGTGGTCATCATCGTCTCGGCGCTGCGCGCGATGCACGCCGCCGGCACCCTGCGCGATGCCGACATCAAGGTCGTGCTGACCGGCGACGAGGAGTCCGCCGGCACGCCGCTGGAGACCGCGCGCGCCGACCTCATCGCCGCCGGCAAATGGGCGGACGTCGCCCTGGAATACGAAGAGCTGATCGTGCGCGAGGGCCGCGACTGGGCGACCGTCGCGCGCCGCGGGGTCACCGACTGGCAGGTCAACGCGAGCGGCACCACCGGCCATTCCGGTGGCGTGTTCGGCGACGCGCTGGGCTACGGCGCGAACTACGAGCTGGTGCGCATCCTCGATGCGTTCCGCCGCGAGTTGCCGGAACCCAACCTCACCGTCAACGTCGGCCTGATGCTGGGCGGCACGCCGGCCACGCTGGACCCGGGCGGCGCGCGCGGCAGCGCCGCCGGCAAGACCAATATCGTCGCCGCGGAGGCGGTGGCGCGTGGCGACATGCGCACCTTCAGCGCGGAGCAGGAGGCGCGCGCGCGGGCGAAGATGCAGGCGATCGTCGCCGCGCACCTGCCGAAGACCGACGCCACCCTCACCTTCGACGATTCCTATCCGGCGATGGCGCCGACCGCGGGCAACCGGGCCCTGCTCGCCCTGCTCAACCAGGTCAACGCCGACCTCGGCCTGCCGGCGATGGGCGAATGGGACCCGGCCAAGCGCGGCGCCGCCGATTCCAGCTTCGTGGCCGCCGATGCCGACGTGCTGGCCGGCCTGGGCGCCGCCGGCACCGGCGCGCACGCGGTAGGCGAAACCCTGGACCTCGCCAGCATTCCGCGGCAGGCCCTGCGCAGCGCGGTGCTGATCGACCGGCTGGCGCGCACCCCGCGGTGAGCGGCGGCTGGCATCTCTACCTGCTGCGCTGCCGCGATGGCAGCCTGTACGCGGGGATCGCCACCGATGTCGAACGCCGGTTCCGCGAGCACGCCGCCGGCAAGGGCGCGAAGTACACCCGCGCGCATCCGCCCGAGTGCGTGCTCGCCAGCCGCGCCTATCCCGACCGCGCCAGCGCCTCGCGCGCCGAGCACCTGCTCAAGCGCCAACCGAAGGCGCGCAAGCTGGCCTGGCTGCAGGCTGCCGATTCAGGCTGAGGGCGCGATCCAGGCCAGGGTGGCGATCCGCCCGGTGCGCCCTTCGCCGGCCAGCGTGCTGCGCCGGTGCGAGAAGAACCGCGCCGGATCCGACAGCGTGCACAAGCCGCCACCGTGCACATGCGCCGACAGCAGGCCGGCATCGGCCAGGCGCATCCGCGCGATCGCCGGCAGGTCCACCAGCCAGTGGCCCGGACGGGTCGCCACGAAGGCGACGTCGGCGCGCAGATCGTGGGCAAGGAAGCGGTCGCGGACGTCGGCACCGACTTCGTAACGCGCCGGCCCGGCGGCCGGGCCGATCCACGCCTGCAGGGCCTGCGGCGACGTGCGCATCGCCGCCACCGTCGCCTCCAGCATGCCGGCCGACAGCCCCGGCCA
>JAFLEC010000111.1 GCA_017302095.1 Lysobacterales bacterium
CGATCGCCGGGCCGCGCAGGGCGAGTTCGCTGCCATCGGCGAGCACGACGGTCAATGCGCCGCCCTCGTTGGCGGTGACCACCGCGGGCAGCAGGCCGGCCTGGGCCGGGACGTTGCGCACCAGCTTGCCGATCGCGGCGGTATCCGCGCCGGCCGGGATCTGCACCTGTTGCGCCGGCTTCCGCCAGCCATGGCGATGGTCGTAGACCCGCATCCCGTCCACGATGGCCTTGTCGGCTGCGGCCTGCAGGGCGGGGTCGATGGTGGTGGTGACGTGGTAGCCCTTGTTGAGGACGTCTTCGCCGAAGCGCGCCACCATCTCCTGGCGCACCATTTCGGCCACGTACGGCGCATAAACCTCGATGGCGCGCTCGTGCGGGCTGGCATGCATCGGCACCGCCCGGGCGGCGTCGGCCTGCGCCCGCGACACGAAGCCCAGTTCCGCCATGCGCGGCAGGATGTAGTTGTCGCGGCGGATGCGCGCGCGCTCCGGGTTGTTCAGCGGGTTGCCGCTGGACGGGAACTTGGGGATGCCGGCCAGGGTCGCGGCTTCGTCCAGCGTGAGGTCGACGAGCTTCTTGCCGTAGTAGAACTCTGCCGCCGCGGCGACGCCGTAGGCCCGGTTCCCGAAGAAGCTCTTGTTGAGGTAGAGCCCGAGGATTTCGTCCTTGCTCAGCTCGCGCTCCATCTTCATCGCCAGCAGCATCTCGGCGAGCTTGCGGGTGTAGCTGTACTCGCTGCTCAGGAAGAACTGGCGGGCGACTTGCTGGGTGATGGTGGAACCGCCGGGGACGCGCTTGTCATCGGTGGTGGCCAGCAGCCAGACCGCGCGGGCCACGCCCTTGAAGTCGACCCCGTGGTGCTCGTAGAAGCGGGCATCCTCGGCCGCCAGGAAGGCCTGCTTCACCTGCACGGGGACGTCCTTGATGTCGACCGGGTAACGGCGCATCTCGCCGAACAGCCCCATCAGGCGGCCATCCTTGGCATAGACGTACATCGGCTCCTGCAGCTCGATGTTGCGCAGGTTCTGGACGTCGGGGAGGCGTGAGGAGACCGAGTAGAGCACGATCCCGACGATCGCGGTGCCCAGCAGCACAAGTGTGACGGCGCCCAGCAGAAGCCAGCGCAGGGGGCGGGGAAGGCGGGGCATCGACACAGATTCCGATTGCGGCATGCTGGGGCGCGGAGTATAGAGTAGCCATCCAATGGGGCCGGTGGCTTGGGGGAGCGACCGGTCGAGGCGGGATGCTGCGTTAGGGAGAACGGGTACCGACGAATGCGGGCTGCAAGCCAGTGGCAATTTGCGTCAGTAGTTGCCAATGTGTGAAAAGTCCGTTATTCATGTACTTCAGCACCAAGTGCGCGTAAGCGCCCGTGGGAAGGGGAGATACCGTGGGTCTGGTGACGAAAACGCAATCGCCGTTGATCGGCGTTGATATCAGTTCGACCGCGGTCAAGCTCCTGCAGCTGTCCCGCTCGGGCGACCGCTACAGGGTCGAGCATTACGCGGTTGAGCCGCTGCCGCCGAACGCCGTGGTCGAGAAGAACATCGTCGAGGTCGAGGCCGTCGGCGAAGCCATTCGCCGCGCGGTGGCACGATCCGGTTCGCGGACCAAGCATGCCGCCGCGGCGGTCTCGGGTTCGTCGGTGATCACCAAGCTGATCCCGATGCCGGCGGGCCTCAACGACGACGACCTCGAATCGCAGATCGAACTCGAGGCGGTGAATTACATCCCGTACCCGATCGAGGAGGTCAACCTCGACTTCGAGGTGCTCGGGCCGATGCCCGGGAACAGCGAGATGGTGCAGGTGCTGCTGGCGGCGTCGCGCTCGGAAAACGTCGAGGTACGCGCCTCGGCGCTGGAGTTGGGGGGACTGACCGCCAAGGTCATCGACGTCGAGGCCTTCGCGATCGAGAATGCCTACGCGCTCATGTCTGGTGGCTTGAATATCCCGCGCGACGGCTTGGTGGCGCTGGTGGACGTAGGCGCCACCATGACGACGCTGAACGTGCTGCGCGGTGGCCGCAGCATTTACACGCGCGAGCAGGTCTTCGGCGGCAAGCAGCTAACCGACGAAGTGATGCGGCGCTACAGCCTGAGCTACGAGGAAGCTGGCCTCGCCAAGCGCCAGGGCGGCCTGCCCGAGAGCTACGAGGTCGAAGTCCTGGATCCGTTTAAGGAGGCGATGGTCCAGCAGGTCAGCCGGCTGCTCCAGTTCTTCTATGCCGGTAGCGAGTTCAATCGCGTCGACCATGTGGTGTTGGCGGGCGGCTGCGCGTCCATCGCGGGGATCGCCGCGATGGTCGAGGAGCAACTCGGCGTTTCGACGTCGATGGCCAACCCGCTCGCGCACATGACGCTGGGCCCGCGGGTGCAGGCCCACGCCCTCGCGCAGGATGCGCCGGCCCTGATGATCGCCTGCGGGCTCGCACTGAGGAGCTTCGACTGATGGCCAGGATCAATCTCCTCCCGTGGCGCGCGGAGCGCCGCAAGGCCCGCCAGAAGGAATTCGGGGTGATGCTCGGCCTGGCTGCGCTGGCCGGCATCCTGCTGACGTTGTTGATCGTCACCATTTACAACGGGCGGATCGCCGGGCAGGAGGCCCGCAACCAGTTCCTGCGCGATGAAATCACCAAGGTCGATGCGCAGATCAAGGAGATCGACGAGCTCGACAAGAAGAAGTCCAAGCTGCTGGCCCGCAAGGAAGTCATCGAGCAGTTGCAGGCGAACCGATCGCAGATGGTCCACCTGTTCGATTCGCTGGTGCGGACGATCCCGGACGGGGTCACCCTGACCTCGATCAAGCAGGAAGGCGACATCCTCACCCTCAACGGACGGTCGCAATCGAATGCGCGGGTGTCCACCTACATGCGGAACCTGGAGGGGTCGGGCTGGATGACCAATCCCGACCTGAACATCATCGAAGCGAAGGAAGGCAAGCCGGGCCTGCCCTACGAATTCAACCTCAAGGTGAAGCTGGCCAACCCGAACGCGCCCGCGGATGACGAAGGCGCGTCGGAGCCGGCGGCGCCGGCGGCTGCGGGAGGGACTGCCAAGTGAGTGCCGACAACAGGAAGGTCAACCTCCGCGATCTCGACATCAACAGCATCGGATCGTGGCCGAGGCAGGCGCAGCTGGTCTTCTGCGGGTTCGTGGCGCTGCTGATCGTGGCGCTGGGCTGGTGGTTGTTCGTGCGCGACAAGGGCAACGAACTGGAAGGGCTGGAGGGACAGGAACAGACCCTGCGCGCCGATTTCGAGAAGAAGCAGGGGCGGGCCGCGAACCTGGGTCCCCTCAAGCAGCAGCTGGCGCAGATGGAGCAGCAACTGCAGCAGATGCTGCGACAGTTGCCCAGCCGCACCGAGATGCCCGACCTGATCGTGGATATCTCCCAGACCGCGTTGGCCACCGGGATCCAGAACGAGCTGTTCCAGCCAGGTCCGGAGACCAAGAAGGAGTTCTACGCCGAGAAGCCGATCGCACTGCGCATGGTGGGCACCTACCACCAGTTCGGGGCCTTCGTGAGCGGCGTCGCCTCGCTGCCCCGCGTCGTGATCATGACCATGCACGACATCTCGTTGCAGCCCAAGGACGCGAAGACCAACCCGAACGCGAGGATCGGCCCCAACAGCGCGCTCGAACTCGCCGGGACGGTGAAGACCTATCGCTACCTGGACGAGGAAGAGGCGGCTGAGGCCGCATCGGCCACCCCGGCCGGAGCCGCGGCCGCACCGGCCGCAGCACCCGCCAAGCCTGCGCAGGGAGGTGCCTGAGATGCGCACGCATGATGCCGTTCGTGGCATGCGCTGGTCGTCGTTGCTGCTGTGTGCCCTGCTGGCAGGCTGCGGCGGCGCCAAGGGCGACCTCGAGAAGTGGGTCGCGGAGGTCAAGGCCAGGCCGGCGCCGCCGCTGGATCCCCTCCCGGTGATGCAGCAGTTCGAGACCTTCGAATACGCCGCGCAGAACCTGCGCGACCCCTTCAGCGAGGCCTTCAGCGGCGCCGCAGGGAGCGGGCCGCGTCCGGATCCGGGCCGCGCGAAGCAGACCCTCGAACAATTCCCGCTCGACAGCCTCGACATGGTCGGGACCCTGGGCCGGGGGCCCGGCATGGTTGCGCTGGTGCTCGCGCCGGACAAGGTGACCTACCGGGTGCGGCCCGGGGCCTATCTCGGGCAGAGCGATGGCCGGGTGACCGGCGTTTATGAAGACCGGATCGAACTGGTCGAACTGGTTCCCGATGGTGCAGGGGGTTGGCTGGAACGGCCGGCCACCATCGCGCTTGAAGACAATTGATTGGGGAGACACCGATGACCGTCACCAACGAGAAGCAGCTGCGGCCCGTCCGGCGCCCCCTGACCCTGCGCGCGTGCGCGATCGGCATCGCGCTCGGGTTGTATGCGGCCGCTAGCAGCGCGGGCACCGCGGTGCCAGTCGCCGCGATGGGCCAATCCGCGATCGGCGCGATGGCCGATCCCGCGAAGCGCGCGCCCGACGGGGTCAGCGTGTCGTCGATCGATTTCAAGCGCGGTGATGGCGGCTCCGGCAAGCTGATCCTGCGCTTCTCCGGCGATGGCGCCGCCCCGGACATGCGCAACATGGGCGGCAACGTGGTGGTCGACATCGGCAATGCGCAGTTGCCCGCTGCGCTGCAACGCCCGATCAACGTGGGTGATTTCGCCACGCCGGTGCAACGCATCGACGCGCACGCCACCAGCAGCGGCGCCCAGCTCGTGCTGGGCACGCGCGGTGCGTTCGAATCGATGGCGTACCAAAGCGGCAACGAATACATCGTCGAGGTCGTGCCGCGGGCGACCCCGGTCGCCGGGGCCAAGCCCGCCGGTGCCGTCGGCGCCGCCCGTGTTGGCGCGACCAGCAGCGACGCGACCGTGCGCTACAGCGGGAAGCCGGTCACCTTCAACTTCCAGGACGTGCCGGTGCGCACCGTCCTGCAGCTCATCGCCGAGGAGTCGAACCTCAACATCGTCGCCGCCGACACCGTGCAGGGCAACGTCACCCTGCGCCTGATGAACGTGCCGTGGGACCAGGCGCTGGACATCGTGTTGCAAGCCAAGTCGCTCGACAAGCGGCGCAGCGGCAACGTGGTCTGGGTCGCCCCGCAGAAGGAGATCGCGGACTTCGAGCAGGCCAAGGAAGACGCGCGGATCAACCTCGAGGAGCGTGCCGAGAAGGTCACCGAATACATCCCGGTGAACTACGGCAGCGCCGAGGACATCGCCCGCCTGTTGACCGAAGAAAGCAAGGGCAACACGAACGCCAGCGCCGGCCAGGGCGGCGGCGGCCAGGCGAACATGGACCGCGGCTTCCTGTCGCAGCGCGGCAGCATCAGCTACGACAAGCGCACCAATACGTTGCTGGTGATCGACATCCCCTCGCGCGTGGCGAACATCCGCTCGCTGGTCCAGCAGCTGGACAAGCCGGTCGACCAGGTGGTGATCGAGGCCCGCATCGTGATCGCCAACGAGAGCGTTGCGCGCGAGCTGGGTGCGCGCTTCGGCATCAGCGGCGCCAAGGACAACGCCTACTTCAGCGGGAACCTGGAGACGAATTCCACGAACCGGAACGCGGACTACCAGGCGCAGCAGACCAACACCACCCTGATCAACAACTACAACGCCTGCCTGGCCGGTACCAATCCGTCCAGCTGCGTGACGCCGACCTTGGTGGGCAGCTCCATCACCCGCGGCCTGATGACCAACCTGCCGGCGACCCTCGAGAATCCGGCGGGCGCGCTGGCGCTGTCGATCCTCAACGCGGGCTACCTGCTCGACATCGAATTGTCCGCGATCCAGGAGCAGGGCCGAGGCGAGGTGATCTCCAACCCGCGCATCGTCACCAGCAACCAGAAGGAAGCGGTGATCAAGCAAGGTCGCGAAATCGGCTATGTGACGTTGACCGGCACCGGTGGCAACCTCACCCCGACCGTCAACTTCAAGGAAGCGGTGCTGGAGCTGAAGGTGACGCCGACCATCACCAACGATGGCCGCGTGTTCCTCAACATGGGCGTGAAGAAGGACGAGCTGGACGGTTTCATCAGCGTCGGCAGCTTCGGTGAGGTGCCGCAGATCGCGAAGCGCGAAGTGAACACGGCCGTGCTGGTCGACGACGGCCAGACCGTGGTGATCGGCGGCGTTTACGAGTTCTCGGACAGCAACGACATCGCCAAGGTACCGTTCCTGGGCGATATCCCGGTCCTCGGCAATCTGTTCCGCAACAAGAGCCGGACCAAGACCAAGGCCGAGTTGCTCGTGTTCGTGACGCCGAAGGTGATGCGGGTCGCGCAGCGCTGATCCCCAGCCGCAGCCGCAAGCGTCAAGGAAACGGGAGCCGCGAGGCTCCCGTTTCGTTTGGGCCTTGCGCGCGGGGCCGGCTTGCCGTGAAGGTGCGAACCTTCCGGGACGGCCGTGGTCGAACCGGCCGACCCCGCGAGGACACCCAATGGACACCCCATCCCCCGATGTCGCGGCCTTGCACGCCCTGTTCACCGGCCTGCGCGACGACCTGTCGCGCGAAATCATCGGCCAGTCCGGCTTGGTCGAGCGCCTGCTGGTTGCGCTGCTCGCCGACGGCCACCTGCTTGTGGAGGGCGCCCCCGGCCTGGCCAAGACGACAGCGGTGCGTGCGCTTGCGGCGCGCCTCGAGGCCGATTTCGCGCGGGTGCAGTTCACCCCCGACCTGCTGCCGGCCGACCTGACCGGTACGGAGGTCTGGCGCCCGCAGGACGGACGCTTCGAATTCCAGCCCGGGCCGATCTTCCATTCGATCCTGTTGGCGGACGAGATCAACCGCGCGCCGGCGAAGGTGCAATCGGCGCTCTTGGAGGCGATGGGCGAGCGCCAGGTCACCGTCGGCCGCCAGACCTATGCGTTGCCCCCGCTGTTCCTGGTGATGGCGACCCAGAACCCGATCGAGCAGGAGGGGACCTTCCCGCTGCCGGAAGCCCAGCTCGACCGCTTCCTGATGCACGTGCGGATCGGCTATCCGCAGGCCGATGCCGAGACCGCGATCCTGCGACTGGCCCGCGAGCGCGCCCGCGATGCGATGGTGGGCAATGCGCCGGCGCCCTCGCGGATCGCGCTAGCGCAGGTCATGGCGGCGCGCGGCGCGGTCCTCGACGTGCATGTCGCGCCGGCCCTGGAGCGCTACATCGTCGAGCTGGTGCTGGCGTCGCGCGATCCGTCGCGCTACGACGCCGCACTCGCGCGGCGGATCGCCTGGGGCGCCAGCCCGCGCGGTTCGATCGCGCTCGAGCGCT
>JAFLEC010000112.1 GCA_017302095.1 Lysobacterales bacterium
CCGGCTTCCTGCTGGCCGTGCTGGCGGCGGCGGGGGCCACCGCCCTGCTGCAGCTGCCGGTGGACACCATCGGCTCGCGCTTCGGCGGCATCCCGTCCAGCCTGCCGATGCCGCAGTGGCCGGCGGTCTCGGTGGACCGCATGGTCGTGCTGTTGCCCTCGGCGCTCACCATCGCCTTCCTCGCCGGCATCGAGTCCCTGCTGTCGGCGGTGGTGGCCGACGGCATGAGCGGCGGCAAGCACCGCCCGAACACCGAACTGGTCGCGCAGGGCATCGCCAACACCGCGTCCGCGCTGGTCGGCGGCCTGCCGGCCACCGGCGCGATCGCCCGCACCGCCACCAGCATCCGCAGCGGCGCACGCACACCGGTGGCGGGCATGCTGCATGCCGTGCTGGTGCTGGCCTTCATGCTGGTGCTGGCGCCACTCGCCCGCTACGTGCCGCTGCCGGCGCTGGCCGGCGTGCTGCTGGTCGTAGCCTGGAACATGAGCGAACGCGAGCATTTCCTGCACACGCTGCGCGCGCCGAAGGGCGACCGCGCGGTCTTGCTGGCCACCTTCGCGACCACCGTACTCGTCGACCTGACCTTCGCGATCGAGGTCGGCATCGTGATCGCCGCCTTCGTGTTCATGGCACGCATGGCCGACGTCGTGGAAGTGCAGTCCGGGCTGCAACTGGGCGGTCCCGACGATGCCCCGGAAGACCTGACGCAGCGCGCGCGGGTGCCCGACGACGTGCAGGTGTACCGGATCAGCGGACCGCTGTTCTTCGGCGCGACCGGCCGCCTCGAAAGCGTGCTGGACGACGGCGGCAAGCCGCCGCGCGCCTACATCCTGCGGATGGGCCAGGTGCCGCTGGTCGACGCCAGCGGCGCGCATGCGTTGAAGGCGGTGTACGAGCGTTGCCGCGCACGTGGCGTGCAGTTGGTGATCTCCGGGCTGCAAGCGCAGCCGCGGCGCACGCTGTCGCGGCTGCCGCTGTCGGACCACGGCGCGGGCCTGCACCTGGTCGGCAATTTCGAAGCCGCGCTGGCGCTGGTGGAGCAGTTGCCGGCGGAAGACCCCACCGCGCACTGACGCCTGCCGGCAGCTCCGGCACAATGCGTGCATGCACACCCCCGGCATGCGCTCCGCGCTCACCATCGCCGGCTCCGATTCCGGCGGCGGCGCCGGCATCCAGGCCGACCTCAAGACCTTCGCCGCGCATGGCGTGCACGGCCTGGCCGCGATCGCGGCGCTGACCGCGCAGCACACCCGCGGGGTGACCGCGGTGCACGTGCCACCGCTGGATTTCCTGCGCGCGCAACTGGCGGCCTGCTTCGACGACTTCGACATTGGCGCGGTGAAGATCGGGATGCTGGCGAGTGCGGAGGTGATCGAGTGCGTCGCCGACGCGTTGACCCAGGCGCAGTCCCTGCCCCGGCCCGCGCTCGCGCTGGTCGTGGTCATCGATCCGGTGATGGTGGCGACCAGCGGCGCCAAGCTCCTCGCCGACGACGCCCTGGACGCCCTGCGCACCCGGCTGCTGCCGCTGGCGGACATCGTGACCCCGAACATCCCGGAGGCGGAGCTGCTGACCGGGCAGCGCATCGCCGATGGTGACGACGCCCAGGCGGCGATCGCCGCGCTGCACGCCATGGGCGCGCGCGCAGTCCTGCTCAAGGGCGGCCACCTGGACGAGGGCGACACCGTGGTCGACCGCTATGACGACGGCACGGTGCAACTCGAGTTCCGGCATCGCAGGCTCGCGCTGGAGGGCCACGGCACCGGCTGCACCCTGGCCTCCGCGATCGCCGCCAACCGTTGCCGCAGCCTGCCGATGCCCGCGGCGGTCGAGGCCGCGACCGATTACATCGAACGCGCGCTGCGCGGCGGTTACCGACCGGGACGCGGCGACGTGGTGGTGCTCGACCACTTCGGCGCCGCGCGCCCGTCCTGATGCGCACCCTCGCATTGCCGGTCGAAACCGGCGACGGGCATCGCGCGGACCTGCAGGCACGCATCCCGGAGAACGCCATCGCCAGCCTCCTGTGGCTGCCCGGGATGGGCCTGGCCGCGCGGCATTTCCTGCCCTTCGCCGAGGCGATGGCGGCGCACGGCATCGCCAGCTTCGTGCACGAGTGGCGCGGCAACGGGGCGAGCAACCTGCGGGCCTCGCGCGCCAGCGACTGGGGCTACCGCGAGCTGCTGGCGGACATCGCCGCGAGCGAACGCGCCATCGAGACCGCCTTGCCCGGCCTGCCACGCGTGCTGGGCGGGCACAGCCTGGGCGGACAACTGGCGTGTTGCAGGGTGGCGCTGGCGCCGCAGGCCGCGCAGGCGTTGTGGCTGGTGGGCAGCGGATCGCCATGGTGGCGCGCGTTCCCCGCGCCCACCCGCTGGTGGCTGCCGCTGGCCTATCGAAGCCTGCATGGGCTCGCGCAAGCCAACGGTGCGTTGCCGGGCAAGCGCATCGGCTTCGGCGGCAATGAGGCGCGTGGGGTGATCCACGACTGGTCGCGCAGCGCGCTGACCGGCCGCTATGCCGCCGATGGTCTCGACGCCGACCTCGAGGCCGGGATGGCAGGCTTCGGCGGCGAGGTGCGCGGCATCGTGCTGGCCGACGACTGGCTGGCGCCGCGGTCGTCGCTGGACTACCTGCTCGGCAAGCTGCGCGGGGCGCGCGCCGGCATCGAAGTACTGGATGCCGACGCGCTGGGCACCCGTGCCGACCACTACGCGTGGATGAAGCAGCCGGACGCGGTGGCGGCGCGCCTGCTGGCGCCCCGCTGAGCCGGGGTCAGGGCTTGCCGAACACTAGGGTGGCGTTGGTGCCGCCGAAGCCGAAGCTGTTGGACATCACCGTGCGCAGCGTGGCATCGCGGCTCTCGCGCAGGATCGGGAAGCCCTCGCAGCGCGGATCCAGCGCCTCGATGTTGGCCGAGCCCGCCATGAAGCCGTCGCGCATCATCAGCAGGCAGTAGATCGCCTCGTGCACGCTGGCCGCGCCCAGCGAGTGCCCCGAAAGCGCCTTGGTCGAGGACAGCGGCGGCACCGCGTCGCCGAACACCTCGCGCACGGCATTCAATTCGGTGACGTCGCCGAGCGGGGTCGAGGTGCCGTGGGTGTTGAGGTAGTCGATCGGGCGGTCCAGCCCCTCGATCGCCATGCGCATGCAGCGCACCGCGCCCTCGCCGCTCGGGGCGACCATGTCGGCGCCGTCGCTGGTCACGCCGTAACCCAGCAGTTCGGCGTGGATGCGCGCGCCGCGCGCGACCGCGTGGTCCCAGTCCTCCAGCACCAGCATCCCGGCGCCGCCGGCGATCACGAAGCCGTCGCGGTTGGCGTCGTACGGGCGCGAGGCGGTGGCCGGGGCCTCGTTGTAGCCGGTCGACAGCGCGCCCATCGCGTCGAACATCACCGTCATCGTCCAGTGCAGGTCCTCGCCGCCGCCGGCGAACATGATGTCCTGCGCACCGTGGCGGATCAGGTCCGCGGCGGCACCGATGCAGTGCGCCGAGGTCGCGCAGGCGGCCGACAGCGAATAGCTCACGCCCTTGGTCTTGAAAGCGGTGGCGAGGTTGGCCGACACCGTGGAGCACATGGTGCGCGGGACCATGTACGGCCCGACCTTGCGCACGCCGCGCGCGCGCAGGATGTCCGCGGTCTCCACCTGCCATTCGCTGGAACCGCCGCCGGAGCCGGCGACCAGGCCGGTGCGCGGATGGCTGACCTGGGCCTCGTCGAGGCCGGCATCGGCGATCGCATCGCGCATCGCGAGGTAGCTGTACGCGGCGGCATCGCTCATGAAGCGGCGCAGCTTGCGGTCGATGGCGGCCTCCAGGTCCACGTCCACCGCACCACCGACCTGGCTGCGCAGCCCGCGCTCGGCGTGGTCGGGGAGGAAACGGATGCCGGCGCGGCCGGCGCGCAGCGCGGCCGAGACGGTGTCGAGGTCGTTGCCCAGGCACGAGGCGATGCCCATGCCGGTGATCGCGATCCGGCGCATGTCAGAAGCCCTCGGTGGAGGTGAACAGGCCCACGCGCAGGTCGCGCGCGGTGTAGATCTCGCGACCGTCGACCAGGGTGCGGGCATCGGCCTGCGCCATCACCAGCTTGCGATTGATGACCCGGCTGATGTCGACCTCGTAGGTGACCAGGCGCGCGCTCGGCAGCACCTGCCCGGTGAACTTGACCTCGCCCACGCCCAACGCGCGGCCGCGGCCCTGCGCGCCCAGCCAGGTCAGGAAGAACCCGGTGAGCTGCCACATCGCATCCAGGCCCAGGCAGCCCGGCATCACCGGATCGCCCTCGAAATGGCAGCCGAAGAACCAGAGGTCCGGACGGATGTCGAGTTCGGCGCGGACGAATCCCTTGCCATGCGCACCGCCTTCCTCGCGGATCTCGGTGACGCGATCGAACATCAGCATCGGCGGCGCCGGCAGGCGCGCATTGTCGGCGCCGAACAGTTCGCCGCGGGCGCAGGCCAGCAATTGCGCGTGGTCGAGGGACGTAGGACGGGTCATGGGGGGCACGTCTGGAGTAAAGACTCGATTCTAGGCCCGCACCCCGCGACATACCTACGCGTATGCGCCAAGCCGCGTTCACGGCCGCTTTACCCGGATGAAAACCAATACAGCGCGAACCGGCCCCAACAGCGGCCCGGAACGCCCTTACACTCGCAATGACGAGACCCCCGGACCCGATCGTGACGCAACCCGCGCCCGCTTCCCTGCTGACCATCTTCGGCGCCACCGGCGACCTCGCCCGGCGCATGCTCCTGCCCTCGCTCTACAGCCTCCAGGCCGAGCGCCTGCTGCCGGACGGCATGCGCATCCTCGGTACCGCGCGCAGCGACCTCGACCGCGACGGCTTCGCCGCAATGGTGGAATCCAGCGTCTGCGAGCGCATCCCGGCCCACGAGCGCGATGCGACCGCGCTACGCGGCCTGCTCGAACGACTGGATTACCAGGCCGCCGGGGTCGACGACGACGCCTCGATGGCGGCGTTGGCCGATCGCGTGCAGGCCCTGCGCAATGGCGACGTGCTCTACCACATGAGCACGGCGCCGCGGTTCTACGGCCCCGCCTGCCAAGCCCTGGCCGCGCATGGCGCCGCCGGCGACGGCACGCGGGTGATGCTGGAGAAGCCGATCGGCAAGGACCTCGCCAGCGCGACCGCGATCAACGACAGCGTGGCCCGCGCATTCGACGAGGACCGCATCTACCGGGTCGACCATTACCTCGGCAAGGAAGGCGTGCAGAACCTGATCGCGCTGCGCTTCGGCAACGCGCTGTTCGAGCCGCTGTGGAACGCGCGCCACATCGAGCAGGTGCAGATCACGGTGGGCGAGACCGTCGGCGTCGAAGGCCGCGGCGACTACTACGACGATTCCGGCGCGATGCGCGACATGCTGCAGAACCACCTGCTGCAGTTGCTGTGCCTGGTCGCGATGGAACCGCCGGCGCGCTTCGAGCCCACCGCGGTGCGCAACGAGAAGATCAAGGTGCTGCGCTCGCTGCGCGCGATCGGCATGCACGAGGTCGCCGGCGAATCGGTCGCGGGGCAGTACACCGCCGGCGCGATCGAGGGCGTCGCGGTCCCGGGCTACGCACAGGAGCTCGGTCGCGAGAGCCGCACCGAAACCTTCGTCGCCCTGCGCGCGCACATCGACAACTGGCGCTGGTCCGGGGTGCCGTTCTACCTGCGCACCGGCAAGCGCCTGCCCTCGCGGAGCACCGAGATCTACATCCAGTTCCGCAAGGTGCCGTACTCCATCTTCGGCGGGCGCACCGCCGCGGACATGCGCCCGAACGGCCTGGTGATCAAGCTGCAGCCCGAGGAACGGATCGAGCTGGACCTGATGAGCAAGACCCCGGGCCTCGACCGCCAGGGCCTGCGCCTGTCACAGGTCGGGCTGGACCTCGATTTCCACGAGGAATTCGCCAGCGCGCGCAAGCGCATCGCCTACGAGCGCCTGTACCTGGATGCGATCGAAGGCAACGGCACGCTGTTCGTGCGCCGCGACGAGACCGAAGCCGCCTGGGCCTGGGTGGACGCGATCCTGGATGGCTGGCGCAGCCAGGGCCTTGCCCCGAAGCCGTATCCGGCGGGGACCTGGGGGCCGGCGGCGGCGGTGTCGCTGATCGAGCGCCACGGCCACAGCTGGCGCGAGTAGAGGGCGGCGGATGGGCTGGATCGAACACGACCACGCCGATGCGCCTGCGCTGGTGGCGCATGTCTCGTCAGCGCTGGAAGCCGCCTGCCGCGACGCGATCGCCGCGCGCGGCGTTGCCTATCTGTCGCTCGCCGGCGGACGCACGCCGTTGCCGGTGTATGCCCGCCTGGCGGCAAGCACGCTGGGCGGCCGCGTCATCGCCCTGCCCGGCGACGACCGTTGCGTCCCGCACGACCACCCGGCCTGCAACCTCGGCCACCTGCGCGCCGCGTTCGCGCCGGATCCCGCCATCGAAGTCCTCGCGCTGACCGCCGCGGATGGCGATCCCGCCGCCTCGCTCGCGCATGCGCGCAGCGTGCTCGCCGCGCATCCGCAACCGTTCGATGCGGTGCTGCTCGGGATGGGCGCGGACGGCCATATCGCCTCGCTGTTCCCGGGCGCGTCGAATATCGCCGCAGGCCTCGACCTTGCCGGCACCGCGGATGCGATCGGCATCCTGCCGGAGCCGTTGCCGCCGGAGGCGCCGTACCCGCGGATCAGCCTGACCCTGCCACGCCTGCTGCGTGCCCGCCACATCCACCTGGTCGTCACCGGCGAAGACAAGCGCCGCGTCCTGCGCGCCGCGCAACAACAGGACGGCGCCGCCGGCTTGCCGATCGCCGCCCTGCTGCATGCACGCGCGGATGTGCCCGTCCGCATCCACTGGAGTCCCTGATGCCCCTGCACCCCGTGGTCGAACGCGTCACCGCCCGCATCGCCGAACGCAGCCGCGGCAGCCGCGAGGCCTACCTCGGGCGCATGGACGCGCAACGCCAGCAGGGTCCGGCGCGGCGCGCGCTGGCCTGCGGCAACCTGGCCCATGGCTTCGCCGCGGCGGGCCCCGACAAGGCCGGGCTGCGCGCGGGCGGCGGCGGCAAC
>JAFLEC010000113.1 GCA_017302095.1 Lysobacterales bacterium
AACCCGCCGGCGCCGACCAGGCCTTGTCCATCCCGGGCCCGGCCGGGCGGCTCGAAGCCGCGTTCGACGTGGCCGAAGGGCCGGCGCGCGCCGCGATCGCGGTGGTCTGCCACCCGCTGCCGACCGAGGGCGGGACGATGCACAACAAGGTCGTGACCATGGCCGCGCGCGCGCTCCGCGAATCGGGCGTGGCGACCCTGCGCTTCAACTTCCGCGGTGTCGGCGCGTCGGAGGGCCGCTTCGACGACGGCGACGGCGAACTGGAAGACCTGCGCGCGGTCGTGCGCTGGGTGCGAGAACGCCATCCGGACCAGGCGCTGTGGCTGGCCGGCTTCAGCTTCGGTGCGTGGGTGTCGCTGCGCGCCGCCGGCGAACTCGGCGCCACCGCGCTGGTGTCGATCGCCCCGCCGGTGGGACGCAGCTGGGATTTCGCCGGCCTGGTGCCGCCGCCGATCCCCTGGCTGGTGGTGCAGGGCGAGGCCGACGAGATCGTCGACCCGCGCGCGGTCTTCGACTGGCTGGCCACCCTCCCCCGGCAACCGCAACTCGTGCGGATGCCCGACACCAGCCACTTCTTCCATCGCAAGCTGATGGACCTGCGCGGCGCGCTGAAGCAGGCCGTGCGCGACTGGCCACCGCCCGCGCATGGGTGAGGCGTCCCTGCCCTCCCGCCATTACGCCGATGGCGTGGCGCGCGGCGACTGGCTGCACGATCCCGCCCAGCAGGAGGCGTTGGCCGCGCTCGACCGCATCCACGCGACCTTGCTGGACCCGCCGCCCGCACGAAGCGTGCTGCAGCGCCTGTTCGCGAAGGACGAACCACCGGCGGCCATCCGCGGCCTGTACCTGTGGGGTGGCGTCGGTCGCGGCAAGACTTTCCTGATCGACCTGTTCTTCGCCGGCCTGCCGATCGCCGGCAAGCGCCGCACCCATTTCCACCGCTTCATGCGCGAGGTGCACGCGCGCCTGCGCGCGCACGCCGGCGAACGCGACCCGCTGGCCGCGATCGCCCGCGAATGGCGACAATCGCTGCGGGTGCTGGTGCTGGACGAATTTTTCGTCAGCGACATCGGCGACGCGATGCTGCTGGCGCGCCTGCTCGACCGCCTGTTCGCCGAAGGCGTGGTGCTGGTGACCAGCTCCAACGCCGCGCCGTCGATGCTGTACAAGGACGGCCTCCAGCGCGCGCGCTTCCTGCCCGCCATCGCCCTCTTGGAGCGACACTGCGAGGTGGTCGAGCTGCGCAGCGAGACCGACTACCGGCTGCGGGCGCTGACCCGCTCGCCGGTCTACCGGGCGCCGCTGGATGCCGGCTCCGATGCCTGGTTGCGCACGCGCTGGGACGAACTGGGTTGCGACACTGCGCACCTCGATGCGGGCATCGTGGTCGACGGCCGCCGCATCCCGGTACGCGCGCGCAGCAGCGGCGCCTGCTGGTTCGACTTCGCCGCCTTGTGCGAGGGCCCGCGCGGCGACGCGGACTACATCGAGATCGCGCGCGAGTTCCACACCGTGCTGGTCGGCGGCATCCCGCGGATGGGCGCCGACCGCGATGATGCCGCCCGCCGCTTCGTGCACCTGGTCGACGAGCTGTACGACAACCACGTCAACCTGGTCTGCACCGCAGATGCCGGGCCGATGGACCTCTACGCAGGCGAACGCCTGGCCGCGGCCTTCGAGCGCACCGCTTCGCGCCTGGTCGAGATGCAGTCCACCGCGTACCTCTCCGGCGCGCATCGGGCTGAACGAAGCGGAACGCCGGTCCCGGGCTCAGGCCACGGCATGGACGCCATGGCCTAGAATGCCGGCCGCGCGGGCGAGCCGGCCCGCGGCACCTGCGCCCGAACGCGAGGACTCCGATGCGCCCCATGCAACGCCTGACTGTCGCCCTGCTGATCGCCTGCGGACTTGCCGCCTGCAACCGCAAGGGCCCCGAGCTTCCCACCGAGGTCAAGGATCCCGCGGAAGAGAGCGCTGGCCGCGAGGGCGTGGATACCGTGACGGTCGATCCGAATGGCGCGTTCGTTGGCGCCGCAGTGGACGGGAACGGTGAGATCGCCACGCCGCAGCGTGAATTCAAGGCCGGCGACACCGTCTACATCTCCGTGCCCAGCAAGGGCCGCAAGGTCGGCAGCCAAGTGGAAGTGTTCTGGTTCCACGACGATGGCAAGTCGCGGAAGGACGAAGCCAAGCGCATCGAGGGCCCGTTCACGGTGTTCGAGTTCAAGCCCGAGGACGCCGGCAAGTACAACACCGAAGTCGATGTGAACGGGCGCCCGATCGCGCTTGTGGAGTTCGCCGTCCAGTGACGGCGGTCGGACGCGCGCCTTGATCGGGAATTCGCCGCTCGGCCGCGAGGTCGCCTATCCGGATCGCTTCGATCCGGGCCTGTTGTACCCGATCCCGCGCCGCCTGGCGCGGGAGTCGCTGGGGATCGCTGATTCGCCGCCGCCGTTCGCCGGGCACGACCGCTGGCATGCCTATGAACTGTCGTGGCTGGATGCCGCCGGCGTCCCGCGGGTCGCCACCGCGACCCTGTGGATCCCGGCGGATTCGCCGAACCTGGTCGAATCCAAGTCCCTGAAGCTGTACCTGAATTCCTGTAACGCCACCCGCTTCGCCGATGCCGAAGAGTTGCGCGTGCGGGTGCAAGCCGACCTCAGCGCCGCTGTCGGCGCCCCGGTGTCGATGATGTTCGGCCTGCCGTCCTTCGCGGCGCCGACCGGCATCCCGATCGATGCCGAACCGGTCGAGATCGCGTACTACGGCCCGCCCGACGCCGGCCTGCTGGTGGCCGATCCCGCCATGATCGTCGAGGAAATCCTCGCAAGCGCGCTGCTCAAGTCCAACTGCCCGGTCACCGGGCAACCCGACTGGGCGGACGTGGCGATCGCGTATCGCGGCCCGAGCATCGACCGCGGCTCCTTGCTGCGCTACCTGGTCAGCTTCCGCGACCACGCCGAATTCCACGAGCAATGCGTGGAGCGGATCTTCGTGGACCTGGCGGCGCGCTGCCGCCCGCAAAGGCTTTCGGTCGAAGCGCGCTACACCCGGCGCGGCGGCCTCGACATCAATCCCTGGCGCGCCACGCCCGGCATCGCGCCGCCCGCGCCGACCCGCGGCCCGAGGCAGTAGGAGTCGCACCGCGATGCGGCCTTAACACCGGCCGTGGCAGGCTGCCGGCGTGCGGACCCTCCGTCCGCGTCGTCGAGGTCCCCATGAACAACGGCAAGCCCGATTTTTCCAACGTCGCCGGGAGCGTCGCGTCCAGCGAAGCGCCGGCACCCGCCAAGCCCGACTTCTCCAACGTCACCGGTAGCGTGGCCTCCACCGAAGCGCCGATCGAGACTGGTGGTGGCGGCAACGGCGAGCAGACGTACACCGTGGCCAAGGGCGACAACCTGTCGAAGATCGCCCGGCATTTCTACGGCCGGCAGGACTGGAAGCGGATCTTCGATGCGAACCGCGACCAGCTGGAGGATCCCGACAAGATCTTCCCCGGCCAAGTGCTCAGGATCCCCGCGCGGGAAGACTGACCCCCCTCCCCCATTCCCGCACATCCCAAGGAAACCGCCATGAACACCAACCGCCTCCAACTGGCCATGCTGGCCGTGCTGATCGGCAGCGCCGCGATGGTCGGCTGCAAGAAGAAGGAAGAACCGGCGCCAATGCCGCCGGTCGCGAGCGAGCCTGCCGCAACCACGCCTGCGCCGATGCCGGCGGCGGCGGCCACCGCCAGCGTGACCGGCGTGGACCTCGGCAATGCGGTGGGCGCCGACATGCGCGTCGCCGCGCCGATGGGCACGTTCGCGCCGAAGGACACCATCTACGCCGCGGTGATGACAGCGACCAGCGACCCGGCAGCCTCGGTTGCCGGCAAGCTGGGCGCCAAGTGGACCCACCTCGATAGCAACCAGACCGTCCACGAGGACAGCAAGGACCTGACCTTCGCTGGCGACGGCGTCACCGACTTCCAGATCAGCAAGCCCGACGGCTGGCCGACCGGCAAGTACAAGGTCGAGATCATGCTCGACGGCAACGTGGTCCAGACCCGCGAGTTCGAAGTGCGCTGAGCGACAGCCCGCGGATCGCCAGAAAGGCCCGGCCATGCCGGGCCTTTCGCCTCCATGGGGTTCAATCCGCCGACGCGAACCGACGGTAGATGCCGAGGAAACTGGTCTGCCAACTGGCGCCGGCGTCGTCCGAGGTCTGCCAGTGCTGGTGGACGCTGCCATCGTCCTGCGGCGTCCAGCTGATGCGCTGCCATTGCTCGCCACCCGCCGCCTTGGGGTCGGGCAGGCGACCGCTCATCACCATCGCTTTGCCCTGCAGCCCGCCCGCCAGGCGCAGGACCACGCCATCGCTGCCGATCCAGAACTGGGTCCATTGCCCCGCGGCCGCATCGTAGGCATTGAGGCTGTGGCCATCCTGGCCAGTGCTGTTGATCCAGTGTTCGGCGAGTGCGCAGCCGCTGCTGACCTTGGTGATCGTGTTGCGGCCGACCACGGTGTCCAGCTTCGGCCCGCCGGTCACTTCCCATGTGCCGAGCCAGAAATCGAATTGGCGGTGCTCGCGGGCGTTGCAGGGCATCGGCGGCGCAGGCGGCTGTTGTGCATGGGCGAAAGTGCCGGCAAGCAGCAGCGGCAGGGCGAAACCGCGCATGGCAGGTCCTCGCAAGGCCAAGGGTCGGGTTACCGTGCGCCGCGCGGGCGACGATCCGCAGTGCCGAAGGTCACGCCGCCCGCAGCCATCGGCGGCACGCCGCTTTGCCCCCCGCCCGGCGAAGCCCGACAATGACGGCTTCCCGCCCGCGGCCATGCCCATGTCCAAGATCCTCTACACGCTCACCGACGAAGCTCCGTTCCTGGCCACCGCCTCGTTCCTGCCGATCGTGCAGGCCTTCGCGCGCACCGCGGGGGTCGAGGTCGGCACCCGCGACATCTCGCTGGCCGCGCGCATCCTCGCGCAGTTCCCGGAGCTGCTGGGCGACAAGGCGGTGGCCGACGACTTGCGCGAGCTCGGCGAGCTGGCGAAGACGCCCGAGGCGAACATCATCAAGCTGCCCAACATCAGCGCCTCGATCCCGCAGCTCAAGGCCGCGATCAAGGAGCTGCAGGACAAGGGCTACCCATTGCCCGACTATCCCGACGCGCCCCAGGGCGACCGCGAGAAGGACGCGAAGGCGCGCTACGACCGGGTCAAGGGCAGCGCGGTCAACCCGGTGCTGCGCGAGGGCAATTCCGACCGCCGCGCGCCGAAGGCGGTGAAGGCCTACGCGCGCAAGCACCCGCACCGCATGGGCAAGTGGGACCCGGCCTCGAAGTCGCACGTCGCGCACATGGAGGACGGCGACTTCTACGCCAGCGAGCAGTCGTACACGATGGTCAACGCCGGCAACCTGCGCATCGAGTTCACCAGCGCCACCGGCAGCAGCTTCCCGCTGCGCGGCCCGGTCCCGGTGCTGGCCGGCGAGATGATCGATGCGTCGGTGATGAGCGCTTCCGCGCTGGCCACTTTCATCGACGCGCAGATCGAGGATGCGCGCGCGCATGGCGTGCTGTTCTCGCTGCACCTGAAGGCGACCATGATGAAGGTCAGCGACCCGATCATGTTCGGCATCGCGGTGTCGCGCTTCTACGCGCCGGTGCTGGAGAAGCACCCGCGCACCCTGGCCGAGATCGGCTTCGACCCCAACAACGGCATCGGCGACCTGTACGCCCGCCTCGGCGGCCTGAAGGAAGCCGAGCGCGCCGGCATCGAGGCCGACATCGCCTCGCTGTACGTCCGCCGCCCGGCGCTGGCGATGGTGAACTCCGACAAGGGCATCACCAACCTGCACGTGCCGAGCGACGTGATCGTCGACGCCTCGATGCCGGCGATGATCCGCGACGGCGGGCGCATGTGGAATGCGCGCGGCGAGCTGCAGGACGCCAAGGCGGTGATCCCCGACCGCTGCTACGCGGGCATCTACCAGGCGGTGATCGAGGACTGCATCGCGCACGGCCCGTTCGACCCGGCGACCATGGGCAGCGTGCCCAACGTCGGCCTGATGGCGCAGGCCGCCGAGGAATACGGCAGCCACGACAAGACCTTCAAGATCAGCGGCGACGGCACCGTGCGCGTGGTCGACGACCAGGGCACCGTGCTGCTGCAGCACCCGGTCAAGGCCGGCGACATCTGGCGCATGTGCCAGACCAAGGACGCGCCGATCCGCGACTGGGTGAAGCTCGCGGTTAGCCGCGCGCGGCTGTCCAACACCCCGGTGGTGTTCTGGCTCGACCCGCGCCGCGACCACGACCGCGGCCTGATCGCCAAGGTCGCGGCCTACCTCAACGAACACGACACCAGCGGCCTGGACATCTCCATCCTCAGCCCGATCCGCGCGATGCGGCATTCGCTGAAGCGCATCCGCCAGGGCTTGGACACCATCGCCGCGACCGGCAACGTGCTGCGCGACTACCTCACCGACCTGTTCCCGATCATGGAGCTGGGCACCAGTGCGAAGATGCTGTCGATCGTGCCGCTGATGAACGGTGGTGGCCTGTTCGAGACCGGCGCCGGCGGCAGCGCGCCCAAGCACGTGCAGCAGTTCGTGGAAGAGGACTACCTGCGCTGGGATTCGCTGGGCGAGTTCCTGGCGCTGGCGGCGTCGTTCGAACACCTCGCGCAATCCGGCGGCAACGCCCGCGCGCAGGTGCTGGCCGATGCGCTGGATGCCGCCAACGCGGCGTTCCTCGACCACGACAAGTCGCCGGGCCGCAAGCTGGGCACCATCGACAACCGCGGCAGCCATTTCTACCTGGCGCTGTACTGGGCGCAGGCGCTGGCCGCGCAGACCGCGGACGCCGAGCTCGCGGCGAAGTTCGCGCCGCTCGCCGAGGCGCTTGCGGAGAACGAGGCGACCATCGTCGCCGAGCTGCTCGCGGTGCAGGGCAAGCCGGTCGACATCGGCGGCTACTACCAGCCCGATGCCGGCAAGCTGGACGCGGCGATGCGGCCCAGCGCGACCCTCAACGCGGCGCTCGCGACCCTGGCCTGAGCCGCCGCGCGACCCGCGACC
>JAFLEC010000114.1 GCA_017302095.1 Lysobacterales bacterium
ACGAGGCGGAATTCCATGCGCAGCGCGTCCTCGATCGACAGGCCCGCCCCTTCTTCCAACTGGCGTAGGCTGACCTTCAGGCTCGTCGGGCTCATCTTGCGCAAGCGGGCGGCGAGCTTGGATGCCCACTCGCTTCCCTCGGCGTCGAGTGCCGCAAGGATGCCTTCGACCGTGCGGGGGGCGAAGCACCGGTCGATCTGCGCCTGCAACGCGGGCAGCGTCGCGGGCCCCGGATCGGAATGGAAGCGTTTCAGCACGACGTCCGCGCTCTCGAGCTCCAGTGCCTTGATGAGGTCGGGCAGTTTGGCGCTTTCCACGTAATGCGTGGCTAGCCCCAGATGCAGCATGTCGGCCGCCTTGATGCGCTCGCCGGTAAGGCCGAGGAAATCGCCCATGCGGCCCGGCAGGCGCGGCAGGCGCGCGGCGATCGCCTGCTCGTCCGCATCCAGCGGTGGGCGGGTCGGGCGGGTCATGCCGGCAGCCTCGCGCGGAGCTTGTCCATCGCGTAACGCAGGCGCGACTTGACCGTCTCGCGCCCGACTCCGGTCACGTCGCCGATCTCCTCCAGCGTCAATTCCTGTTCCAGCCGCAACAGCAGGACCTCGCGTTGTTCTTCGGGGAGCGCATCCAGCGCCAGCTGCAGTTCGCGGCGACGCTCGAACTCGGACAATACGCGCTCCGGCGTGTCGGGATCGGCAAGGCGGGCGGTGCGCAGGTCCGCGTCTTCCGGGGCGGGCGGGCGGTGCTTGAGTGCGCGCCAGTGGTCGCCCAGCCGGTGGTGGGCGATGGTGTACAGCCAGGTGGCGAAGCCGGCATCCGGCACCCAGCCCGCGCGTGCCGCGATCACCCGCTGCCAGACGTCCTGGAACAGCTCGTCGGCCAGCGCGTTGTCGCGCAGCCGGCGCAGCAGGTAGCGATACAACTTCAGCCGGTGGCGGCCATACAGGGTTTCGAACGCGCCGGCTTCGCCGGCCGCGTAGGCGCGCATCAGGTCCTCGTCGCTGGCATCCGTGGTGTCCACGCCCACCAGCCTAAGGCCCCGGGCGTGGGCGGGGAAGGGTGGCATGCAGCGGGCAGCGGAGCGAACGGCCATGCCCACGTCAACGCGCAAGCGGGCGCCTCGGGGTTGCCGGTTCCCGCACCGGATCGCGTGGTCCGCAGTATGCTCACCTGCATGAACGGGGTGGAAGCCGTGCCAGCGACGAGCGACGCCCGGGGAACGCGCGAGGAAGGCGAGGCGGCCGAACGCGCGCAGCTCCGGGCACAGCTGGAAGCGGCGGAACGGCGCATCCAGGCCCTGCAGCGATCGGAACGCCTGCAACAGGCGCTGTACGAGATTGCCGACGTGTCGGCGGGCGAGCTCGACACGCAGGACATGCTGCGGCGGATCCACGCCATCATCGGTGAGCTGATGTATGCGGAGAACTGCTACATCGCGCTCTACGAGGGCGATCGGGAGTCGGTAAGGTTCCTGTACTTCGTCGACCAGTACGATCCCTACGTCAACGACCCGGACGCCGGCATTCCTGTGGCGGAGGGCGAGAACAGCCTGACCCTGACGCTTCTGCGCCGCGGCGAGCCGATGATGGGGCCCTCGACCCTGCTGCGCGAGCAAAGCGGCATCCCGTGGGATCGCGAAAACGGGCCCGACAGCGCCGATTGGCTGGGCGTGCCGATGTTGCGGGAGGGGCGCGTGGTCGGCGGCATCGTCGTCCAGAGCTATGAACGCCCGTCGGTGTATTCCGACGACGACCGGGCGCTGCTGGCCTACGTGGCCCAGCACATCCTCGCCGCACTCGACCGCCATACCGCGCGCGAACAGCTGGAGCAGCGGGTCGAGGCGCGGACGCGCGAACTCAAGCAGGCCAACCTGGACCTCCAGGCGGAAGTGCTCGAGCGGCAGCGGGCGCAGGAGGTGCAGCGCGCGCTGTTCCGGATCGCCGAACTCTCGATCGCGAGCGCCACCCTGGAGCAGTTCTACGCCGAGATCCACAAGGTCGTCGGCGGCCTGCTGTACGCGCGCAACTTCTACATCGCGATGCTGAGCGACGACGGCACGATGCTGGAATTCCCGTACTCGGTTGACGAACGCGACACCCTGCGCGAGGCGCGCGAGGTCGGCAAGGGGCTCACCGAGTACGTCCTGCGCAGCGGCAAGCCGCTGCTCGCCGACCGCGCGCGAATCCGCGCGCTGGAGGCCTCCGGCCGCGTGCAGAGCCGGGGTGCGCTGGCGCATTGCTGGCTGGGGGTGCCGCTGCATCGAGGCGACCGCGTCGTCGGCGTGCTGGCCGTGCAGAGTTACGCCGCCGAGATCAGCTTCAGCGGGCGCGACCAGGAGCTGCTGACCTTCGTCGCCTTCCACATCGCCAACGGCCTGGCGCGCAAACAGGCCCAGGATCGCCTGGTGCAGGCGCACGCCGGGCTGGAACAACGGGTCAGCGAACGCACCCGCGAGCTGGCCGAGGCCAATGCGGAGCTCATGGAGCAGATCGGCGAGCGCATGCGCGCCGAGCGCAAGCTGACTTACCAGGCCACCCACGATGCATTGACGGGCCTGCCCAATCGTGCCCGCTTGCTGGAGCGGCTCGGGCATGCGGTGGCGGCCGCGCGCGGGGACGGCGAGGCCTGTTTCGCCGTGCTGTTCCTGGACCTCGACCGCTTCAAGCTGATCAACGACAGCGTGGGCCACGTGGTCGGCGACGAATTGCTGGTCGAGGCGGCGCGCAGGATCGTGGGCACGGTGCGGGCGAGCGACATGGTGGCCCGCCTCGGCGGCGACGAATTCGCCATCCTCGCCGAGCGCCTCGATGGCCCCTCGATGGCGGAGGACCTCGGGCGCCGGGTGCTGGCCGCGCTCGGCGCACCGGTCTGGATCGCCGGCCGCGAACTGTTCCCGACCGCCAGCATCGGCATCGCGATGTGGCATCCGCGCTACGCCAGCGGCGAGGACATGCTGCGCGACGCCGACGCCGCGATGTACCGGGCGAAGGGCGAGGGTCGCGACCGCTGCATGCTGTTCGACGAACAGATGCGCGCGCAGGTCGTGCGGGCGTTGGACCTGGAGGCGGACCTGCGGCGCGCGATCAACGCGGATGCGTTCGAACCGCATTTCCAGCCGATCGTGCGGATGCGCGACGGGGCGGTCGTCGGCCATGAGGCCCTGCTGCGTTGGCGCCACGAGACCCGTGGCCTGCTGGCGCCCGACGAATTCCTCGACGTCGGCGAGGACAGCGGGTTGATCGAGCAGGTCGACTGGCTGGTCTACGCCCGGGTGATCGCCTGCATGGCGCGCGGACTGGACGACGGTTACGTCGCGATCAACGTTTCGCCGCGGCATTTCCGTGCGCCGGGGTTCGGGCAGCGGCTTCTGTCCTTGCTCGACGAGGCGGGGGTGGCGCCGGCCCGCCTGCGCATCGAGATCACCGAAGTCGCGCTGCTCGAGGATGCCCCGCGGGTCAGCCGTACCCTGGGCCTGTTGCGCGAGCGAGGCGTGCTCGCCCAGCTCGACGATTTCGGCACCGGCTTCTCCGCGCTGTCCTACCTGCACCGATTCCCGATCGCCGCGCTGAAGATCGATCGCAGCTTCGTGTCCGACCTGGGTAGCGAAGCCCGCAGCGAAAGCCTCGCGGTGGTGCGCGCGATCATCGCGCTGGCCGACAGCTTGGGCATCGAGATCATCGCCGAGGGCGTGGAGAGCGAGGTCCAGCGGGCGCACCTGCTGGACCTGCAATGCACGTATGCGCAGGGCTTCCTGTACGGGCGCCCCGAGCCCCTGCGCTAGCTAGTCCGCCACCGCCGTTGTCGCCGGGGCCTGCATCCCGCGCGCGGTTTCCACCAGTTGCACGAACTCCGCACGCTGCCCCCAGCGGTCTTCGCCGCGCGCGCCCCGCGCCATCGCTGCGATCGCCTGCAGCGACCAGCCATCCATCCGGGTGCCCCCGCGCAGCGCATCGGCGAAGCCGGCGACGGCGGTGGCGAAGCGCAAGGATTCGCTGGGCGCGGCCTGCAGCTGGCTGCGCAGGATCGGGGTTTCGACCAGCTTGCTGGCCTGCCCCTGCGGCAGTTTGTAACGCAGGCGCAGGTAAGCGATCTCGTCGCTGCGGGACTGGCCTGGCGTGGTGCCGGGCGCAGTGGCGTAGCGCAGCGGCGGCAGGCGCCCGGCGTTGCTGCCCGCCGGGGTGATCTCGTACAGCGCGGTGACCTGGTGGCCGGCGCCGATGTCGCCGGCATCGACCCGGTCGTTGGCGAAGTCCTCGTTGCGCAGGACCCGGTTCTCGTAGCCGATCAGGCGGTATTCGGCGACGTGCGCCGGATTGAACTCGACCTGGATCTTCACGTCGCGGGCGATGGTCAGCAGGGTCGCCTGCATCTCGTCGACCAGCACCTTGCGCGCTTCCTGCAGGCTGTCGATGTAGGCGTGGTTGCCGTCGCCGACGTCGGCCAGGCGCTCGGCCATGGCGTCGTTGTAGTTGCCGTCGCCGAAGCCGAGCGTGCTCAGCGCGATGCCGGTCTTGCGCTGGTCGCCGACCAGGGTTTCCAGCGCCCCGCGATCGGTGGTGCCGACGTTGAAGTCGCCATCGGTGGCCAGCAGCACCCGGTTCGCGCCACCGGGCAGGAATGATTGCCGCGCCATCGCGTATGCCAGCTGGATGCCGGCGCCGCCGTTGGTGCTGCCGCCGGCCTGCAGGCGGTCCAGCGCGGCCAGGATCTCGCCATGGCGATCGCCCGCGGTCGGCGGCAGGACCAGCCCGGCTGAGCCGGCATAGACCACGATCGAGACCCGGTCCTGTGCCCGCAGTTGCGGCACCAGCTGGGCGAAGGCCTGCTTGAGCAGCGGCAGCTTGTCTGGCGCGTCCATCGAGCCCGAGGTGTCGATCAGCAGGACCAGGTTCGCCGGCGGCAACGACGCCTTCGGCACGTCGTAGCCCTTGATCCCGACCATCAACAGCTGGCGCTTCGGGTTCCAGGGCGCCGGCGCCAGCTCGGTGGTGACCCGGAAGGGCTGGTCGCGGGTGGTGGGAGCGGGATGCGCATAGTCGAAGTAATTGAGGAATTCCTCGGCGCGCACCGCATCCGCCGGCGGCCGCACGCCCTGGCGCAGCATGCGGCGGACGTTCGCGTAACTGCCGGTATCGACGTCGATCGAGAAGGTGGACACCGGTTGCTCGCTGGTGCGGTGCACCGGGTTGTCGTCGTGGTGCGCGTAGGTTTCGGTGTTCTCGACCGGGGCGGCGACCATGCCGGGTGCCACCCGCGCCATCATCCGCGCGGCCGGTGCGGCCGCGTAGGCGACGGTGTCGAGGGTGATGGCTTCGGCGGCGCTCGCTGGCGGCGGCGGGGCGGGTGCCGCCGCGACGTCGATCGGTGCGTAGGCGTCGGCCAGCGATGCGTCGGACGACGTGGTCGTGCTGCAGCCGGCGATGGCGATGGCGATGGCGGCGGCGAGGAACTGGCGTTGCATGGCGGTGCTCCCGTGGTGGACGGAAGCGCGAACGCGCCAGGCCGGCGAACGGGGTTGGCCCTCAGTCGCGCAGGACCAACAGGCGTTCCTCGGTCATGTCGTGGATCGCCCAGCGCACGCCTTCGCGGCCCAGGCCGGACTGTTTCACCCCGCCGTAGGGCATGTTGTCGACGCGGAAGCTGGGGACGTCGCCGACCACCACGCCGCCGACCTCCAGCCGATCCCACGCGCGCATCGCATGGGCGAGGTTGCCGGTGAACACGCCGGCCTGCAGCCCGAAGTCGCTGTCGTTGACCCGCGCCAGGGCGTCGTCGAAATCGTCGAAGGCCTCCAGGCACGCGACCGGCCCGAACGCTTCCTTGCGCTGCAGGTCGGCGTCGCGGGGCACGTCGCGCAACAGGGCGGGCGGCAGCATGTTGCCGCGGCGCTTGCCGCGCACCAACGCGGTGGCGCCACCGGCGACGGCGGCGTCGATCCAGCCGTCGATGCGCTTGGCCGCGTCCTCGTCGATCACCGGGCCGATGAAGGTGGCCTCGTCGCGCGGGTCGCCGGCCTTGAGCTTCTTCACCGCACTCGCGAGCTGCTTCGCCAGCGCGTCGTGGCGATCGCGGTGGACCAGGATGCGCTGCACGCTGATGCAGCTCTGCCCGCTCTGGTAATACGCGCCGAACACCAGGCGTTCGACCACCTCGGCCAGCGGCCGGCCGGGGTCGGCATCGACGATGCAGGCCGCGTTGCCGCCGAGTTCCAGGGTCACCTTCTTGCGCCCGGCGCGGGCCTTCAGGTCCCAACCCACCAGGCCGCCGGTGAAGCTCAGCAGCGCGATGCGGTCGTCCTCCGCGAGCGCGGCGGCATCCTCGTTGCTGCAGGGCAGGATCGAGAACGCACCCGCGGGCAGGTCGGTTTCGGCCAGCACCTCGCCGATGATCAGCGCGCCCAGCGGGGTCTTGGCGGCGGGCTTGAGCACGAACGGGCAACCCGCGGCGATGGCGGGCGCGACCTTGTGCGCGACCAGGTTGAGCGGGAAGTTGAACGGGGTGATGAAGCTGCAGGCGCCGATCGGCACCCGCCTGGTCATGCCGCGGTAACCGCGTGTGCGCGGTGAGATCGCGAGTTCCAGCACCTCGCCGCCGATCCGCACCGATTCGTCGGCGGCGATGCGGAAGGTATCGACGAGGCGGGCGACTTCGCCGCGGGCGTCGCGGATCGGCTTGCCGGCCTCGATGCACAGCGCCAGCGCCAGTTCCTCGCTGCGGGCCTGGAAGCGGGCGACGCAGTGTTCGAGCACGGCGCGGCGCGCATCCGGCGGGAATGCCGCCATCGGCCCGCGCGCGGCATGCGCGGCGGCGATGGCCTGGTCGATCGCCCGCGCATCGGCGAAGGCGCAGCGTGCGACACGCGCGCCGCTGAACTTGTCGTGGACGT
>JAFLEC010000115.1 GCA_017302095.1 Lysobacterales bacterium
GCAACGGCGCCAACAAGGTGGTTTCGCCCGGCGAGGGTGCCTTCCCGCCCGCACCGACCACCCCGCCGCCGACCACCCCGCCGCCGACCAGCGGCCCGGCGGCGTCCTGCCCGACCGGCCTTTCGAATGTCGGCACGGTGGCCAACGGCACCTTGCGCGCCTGCCAATTGCCGAACCTGATCACCGGCAACCTGGTGCTGCAGGCCCGCGAAGGCACCGTGTACGCGATCAACGGCCAGGTCAACGTCGGCGAGGACCTGGGCGGCAACGCCTCCGCCCCGATCGCAGGCAAGCAGTCCGGCATCCTGACCATCGAACCCGGCGTGAAGCTGTTCGGTTCGGCCGGCGCGGATTCGCTGGTGGTCAACCGCGGTTCGCAGATCTATGCGGAAGGCACCAGCACCAACCCGATCGTGTTCACCTCGCGTGCCGGCATCGACGGCCAGACCAACATCGACTCGATCGGGCAGTGGGGCGGCGTCGTCGTTCTGGGACGCGCGCCGATCAGCGCCTGCCCGGGCAGCACGGTCTCCGGGACTCCCGAGTGCCAGGCCGCCATCGAGGGCATCAACAACGTCTTCTACGGCGGCAACAACGCCGGCGACAACAGCGGCCGCATCCGATTCGTGCGCGTCCAGCATTCCGGGTTCAAGGTGTCGGAGAACAACGAGTTGAACGGCATCAGCTTCGGCGGCGCCGGCAATGCGACGGTGGTCGACCACGTGCAGGTGCACAACAGTTCCGACGACGGCATCGAGATCTTCGGCGGCACCGTGAACCTCAAGTACGTGGTCCTGACCGGCAACGACGATGACAGCCTCGACACCGACACCGGCTGGAACGGCGCCGCGCAGTTCGGCATCGTGGTGCAGCGCGCAGGCGGCGGCGACCGCGGCTTCGAATGGTCGGCGATCCGGCGCGAGCCCTATTCCAGGCCGAAGGTGTCGAACTTCACCGTGGTCGGCCGCGACGGCAGCGGCCCGCTGATCACCCTCAACCAGGCGACCCAGGCCGGGATCTACAACTCGGTGTTCTCGCGCCCGGCAGGCAGCAAGGAAGTGCTCGCGATCTCGGACGACAACACCAAGGGTACGTTCCAGTCGGTGTTCTTCTCCGCCGCCAAAGCCTTCGCCGACGCCCGCTCCGAGGCGGATTTCGCCGCCGGCACCAACAACGTCCCGAATGGCACCTCCACCCTGACCGGCACCTTCATCAACGGCGCGAACGAAAACGCCGTGCCGGTGTTCAGCGGCCTGACCAGCGCGTCCTCGTTCTTCCAGAACGTCGACTACATCGGCGCGGTCCGCAACAGCGGCGACACCTGGTGGCAGGGCTGGACCTGCGGCCTGACCGCCGACAAGCCCTGCTGAGGCGGCAGCTGCCAACGGGCGGCGACCGGCCACCCATCCGCCATCCACGGGCCGCGGCGAACGCCGCGGCTCGTGCGCAACCGAGACAGACGCGCGCCATACCAACAGGAAGGCTGCCTCCATGAAACATTCGTTCACCCGCACCGGCTTGTTCGTGGCCATCGCGGCCCTGCTGGCTTCCCATGGCGCAATGGCGCAGGACGCGCCCCGGGACGCCCGCAAGGTGCAAGAAGCGACGCCGCAGGACGCCCCGAAGACCCTGGATTCGGTCGTCGTGCAATCCGACTACATCCCCGAACCACTCATGCAGAGCACCGAGGTCATCTCGGTGGTCACCCAGGACGACTTCGTGCGCACCGGCGATGCCGACGCGGCGCAGGCGCTGTCGCGGGTGAGCGGCCTGAGCCTGGTCGGCGACAAGTTCGTCTACGTGCGCGGCCTGGGCGAGCGCTATTCGTCCGCGCTGTTCAACGGTTCCCCGCTGCCGAGCCCGGAACCGCTGCAGCGCGTGGTGCCGCTGGACCTGTTCCCGAGCGAAGTCCTGTCTGGCGTCACCGTGCAGAAGACCTACTCGGTCCGCTACCCCGGGGAATTCGGAGGCGGCGTGATCGACTTGCAGGGCCTGACCGTGCCCCGCGAAAATTTCCTCAAGCTCAGCGTCGGCACGGGTGGCAACAGCGTGACGACAGGCGAGAAGGGACTGACCTACTACGGCGGCGACGACGATTTCTGGGGCTACGACGACGGCACCCGCAAGATGTCGCCGGAGCTGGAAGCCGCGATCGCGACCGGACAGCGGATCGTGCGCGGGGCCAATTTCGACCGCGAGGACATCCGCACCATCGGCCGCAGCATCAACGA
Source organism: Lysobacterales bacterium (assembly GCA_017302095.1). Lineage (GTDB taxonomy): Bacteria > Pseudomonadota > Gammaproteobacteria > Xanthomonadales > Xanthomonadaceae > Thermomonas. Next base: position 2,232 of record JAFLEC010000115.1, read on the forward strand.
TGCGAACCTCTACCTGCTGCAGCAGAAGGACAGCATCGATCCCGATGTCGAGTTCGGCGGCAGCGCCGGATTCTCCTCGGAGGTCGCGGACGGCGTACGCATGGGCGGCTTCGCCGTTGCCAACTTCAGCAACCAGTGGCGCACGCGCTTCGGCGTCCAGCAGGATGCCTTCTTCACCGACGACTCGGTCGAGTTCAACAACAGCTACGACTTCGCCGCCACCCGCAACAACGCCCGGGTGAACGCGATGGTCGGGTTCGGCGTCGAGGGCGAGCGCCACCGCGTCGGCTTCACCAGCCTGTACGTGCACGACACCGTCAAGACCGCGCGCAGCCGCTGGGGTTACGACGACCTGGCCGGTTTCGAGAAGCGCGAGGACTACACGGAGTGGTTCGAGCGCCAGCTGACCAACAGCCAGCTCAGCGGCGAGCATGCATTCGGCGAATACAAGGACGTGGAGGTCAGCTGGCGGGCGGCGGTGGCCAAGGCACGCCGCGATGCGCCCTACGAGACCGGCATCGCCTACGAGAAGGTGGACGGCTATTGGGCCCACGATGCCTCGCGCGTGCAGGGCTACTTCCGCTTCAGCGAAGTGGGCGACGAGGTCCGCAGCGGCGGGGTCGACGCGACTTGGCACCTGCCGACCGAACGCGGCCTGGCGCTGAGCGGCGGCCTGTCGTATTCGGACAACCAGCGCAATGCCTGGACGCGGCAATTCCGCTTCCTCGCCACCGATGGCGCACTGCCCTTCTACAACCGCTACCAGCGCATCGATTACCTGTACAGCGACTACAACCTCAGCCAGGACCTCCTCCAGTTGGTGGAAGACACCGGCAGCGCCGGCGCCGCCGCCTACGACGCCAGCCTGGAGGTGCGCGCTGCCTACCTGCAGCTGGAAGGCGAAATCGCGCCGAACCTGCGCGGCAGCATCGGCCTGCGCCACGAGGACGCGACCCAGCAGGTCCGCCCGTACGACATCTTCACCGGCGCGGAAGTCGACCCGCCGGCCCCGCTCGAGAACGATTACCTGCTGCCCGCCTTCACCGTGACCTGGAACCTGGCGGACAACCAGCAGCTGCGCTTCGGCGGGTCGGAGACCATCGCCAGGCCGCAGTTCCGCGAGCTGTCGCCGCTGCAGTACACCGACCCCGACAACGATCGCCTGTACTACGGCAACCCCAACCTGGTGGACAGCAAGCTGCGCAACTTCGACGTGCGCTACGAGCGCTACTTCGCGGAAGGCGAGTACTTCACGGTCGGCGCCTTCTACAAGCAGCTCGACAAGCCGATCGAGGCCACCGTGAACGAATCCGGCGCAGTGGTGTTCCAGAGCTTCTTCAACGCACCGCGCGCCGCCATCAAGGGCCTGGAACTGGACGCCCGCAAGTACTTCCCCGCGCCTGCCGCGCTCTCCTGGCTGGGGGACAACCGCCTGTACGTCGCCGGCAACTACACCTGGTCGGATTCCCGCGTGTCGGCCGGCGCGGACGATACCGTCCAGCCCTACGGCTACCCGGAGCCCGTGCCCGCGCTGCTGTTCGTGCAGGACGGCAGCCGACTGCAGGGACAATCCGACCACATCGCCAACATGCAGCTCGGGATCGAGAGCGTGGATGCCAGCCTGCAGGCGACCTTGGTCGCCAACTTCGTCAGCGAGCGCATCCTGGCGCGCGGCCGCCCGGGGCAACCCGACTATCTCGAGAAGCCGGGCACGACGCTGGACGTGGTGGTCCGCAAGTCGATCATGTTCGGCGACCAGAAGGGCACATTCTCGCTGTCGGCGCGCAACCTGCTGGATACCCGCCACCGCGAATACCAGAACGGCAACGGCGAGCGCGTCGACATCTACGCCTACGACCCCGGCATCAGCTACAGCCTCGGGTTCTCGCTGGAGTTCTGAGCACGGAAAAGCCCGCCGGCGGATGCCGGCGGGCCCGAGTCGGGCGCGAAGCGGCGGATCAGAAGCGGAATTCGCCCCAGACGCCGACCTCGTTGGTCTCCAGGTCGCGGGTCTTGGCATCGTTCGACTGGTCGGTGTGCTTGAACACCGTGGCCAGTTTGATGCCCTTCATCACCGGCCATTCCACGCCCAGGTTGTAGTAGACGTCGCGCAACGATGGATCGAGGGTCTCGCTCAGGTCGGTGCGGTCGTAGCGGCCGAACAGGGTGATGCCGCCGTCGGTCAGCCCCACGCTGCCCCAGAGCGAGTAACCGCTGGCCTTGTCGGTGGCTGCGGTCAGCACGTTGTTCCAGTTGCGCGCCTGGAAATACTGCAGGCCCACCCGGGTATTGCCCGAGGCGTAGGCCGCCATGAAGTCGAGGCGCTCCGCGTTGTGCCGCGCGTCGACGGTTTCCTTTTCCTTGCCGAGCGTGCCGGTATACCCGCCGATGGCGAGCACGGTGCTCTCGGTCGGCGACCATGCCAGGCGTCCCTCGAAGTCCACGCCCTTGCTGCGCCCCGGATTCTTGTAGCCGTTGCCGTTCACCACCGCCGCCGCGTAATCGACGGCACCGCCGGCCACCTTGCCGCCGGCGTGCAGGCCCCATTCCGCGGACGTCGCGAACTTCAGGCGGTCGGCGATGGTCGGCTCGATCCAGCGGTAACCGTTCCAGGTCTCGGCGAAAGGCACCCAGGGCAGGTCCGCGGCACCGGCGCGCAGCACGAAGGCATCGCTGGCCTTGTACTGGACATAGGCCTTCTTGAGGTAGAACTCGGTCGAGGAGATCGCCGAGGCATACTGGAAGTCGGTGGTCAGGTTCATCGACCACTTCTCGTCAAAGGCGTGGTCGATGCCCACGTAGAAGCGCTTGATGTCGAAGGCGAAGCCCGACTTGTCGGTCTTGACGCCCTTGCTGCTGTCCTCGATGTTGCTGGCGTTGTAGTACATGCGCCCGCTGATCTTGGTGTCGTTCACCAGTTTCTTCAGCGCGGCCACGTCGGCCAGCGCCTCGTTCGCCTTGGCCTGCTCGACGTTGACCTCCGACTGCGCGTCGGACCGCTCCTCCAGGGCCTGCACCTTCGCGGCCAGGTCGGCAAGTTGCTGCTTCAGCGCGGCGATCTCGGCATCGCGGGCATCCTGCGCCAGCGCATCGAGCGGAACGGTGGCGAGGGCCACGGCGAGGGCGAGGGCCAAGGTGGTGCGTTGCATGATCAGGACTCCGGATGGGTGACGGCCGAACGGGGCCATGCTCGGCGAACAATGTGACCAAATCGTGACATGCCGCGCGAGCGCGATTGCCGCGCGGGCGGAGGAAGTCGCGACTGTCATGCTTCCGTCACTTTCCGGTCACCGTGGTGTCACGCGTGCATGACGGAATGGTGACACGCATCGAACAGATGACGCCCCGCCCACGCACAGGACCCATCACCATGTCGCGACTTCCGCATCGCTTCGCCGCCCTTGCCCTGCTCGGGGCGCTTGCCTTCCATGCCAACGCCTCGGACGTCACCGGCGCCGGCGCCTCGTTCGTGTATCCCGCCGTCTCCAAGTGGTCTTCCGACTACAAGGCGGCGACCGGCAAGGAGGTCAACTACCAGTCGATCGGCTCCGGCGGCGGCATCGCCCAGATCAAGGCCGGCACCGTCGACTTCGGTTCCTCCGACAAGCCGCTGCCGCCCGAGGAACTGGCACGCGCTGGCCTGGCCCAGTTCCCCTCGGTGATCGGCGGCGTGGTCCCCGCCTTCAACCTGCCGGGCATCGCGCCGGGCGCGATGAAGCTGGATCCCGACGTGCTGGCCGACATCTTCCTCGGCAAGATCACCCAGTGGAACGACCCGCGCATCGTGGCCAGCAACCGCGGCCTCGCCCTGCCCGACCTGAAGATCACGGTGGTGCACCGCTCCGATGGCTCCGGCACCAGCTTCAACTTCACCAACTACCTCTCGAAGGTGAGCCCGGCCTGGAAGGCCCAGGTCGGCGAGGGCACCGCGGTCAAGTGGCCGGTCGGGATCGGCGGCAAGGGCAACGAGGGCGTGTCCGCCTACGTCAAGCAGATCAAGGGCAGCGTCGGCTACGTCGAGCTGGCCTACGCATTGCAGAACAAGGTCGCCTATGCGCGCCTCAAGAACGCCGCCGGCAACTACGTCAATCCCAGCGACGACAGCTTCGCCGAGGCTGCCGCCAGCGCCAACTGGGCGACCTCGAAGGACTTCTTCCTGATCGTCACCAACGCGCCGGGGGCCAACGCCTGGCCGATCACCGCGACCAACTTCATGCTGATCCACAAGAACGGAAAGCCGGGCACCAAGGCCGCGATCGAGTTCTTCCGCTGGGTCTACGCCAATGGCGACGGCGCGGCGGCCTCGCTCGGCTACGTCCCGCTGCCGGACACGCTGGTCCAGCAGATCGAGGCCTACTGGACCAAGACCATCAAGTGACCCCCTGACCAGGGTGCATGTGTGGGCGGGCCTCCGGGCCCGCCTTTTTCTTCTGTGGCGCATGCAACGGCAAGCCGCCGGCTGTCATCGAGGTGTCACAAAAACATCATTTCATGTCGCTACCCACTCGAATGCCCCGGATCCCCGCCATGACCGCGACCCTGCCCCGCCTCGCCACCCTCGGCCTCTGCCTCGCCCTCGGGCTGGCCGCCTGCAAGCAGGACGCCGCGCCTGCCGCCGGCAACGCACCGGGCGCCTCGCCGGCCGCCGACGCC
>JAFLEC010000116.1 GCA_017302095.1 Lysobacterales bacterium
TGAAGGCTTACGACATCAAGAAGGGCAACGTCGTCGAACACAACGGCGGCGTCTACCAGGTCCGCGACATCGAGCGCAGCAGCCCGCAGGGCCGCGGCGGCAACGTGCGCTTCCGCTTCGTCATGTATTCGATCCCGGGCGGCAGCAAGCTGGACGCCAGCTTCGACGGCGACGACGACCTGCGCGAAGTCGACATGAGCCGCCGCCAGTGCACCTACTCGTACAAGGATGGCGAGGCCTTCGTGTTCCTCGACGACGAGGACTACACCCCTTACATGCTGGATGCGGACGCGGTGGGCGACGCCGCCGGTTACATCGTCGACGACCTGACCGGCATCTACGTGCAGCTGATCGAGGACGCCCCGGTGGCGATCCAGCTGCCGCAGTCGGTGGCGATCGAAGTGGTCGACACCCCGCCGGAGCTGAAGGGCGGCACCGCGACCAAGCGCCCGAAGCCGGCCAAGCTGAGCACCGGCATCGAGATCATGGTCCCGGAGTACATCGGCAACGGCGAGAAGGTGTGGGTCAACACCACCACCGGCGAGTTCGCCGGCCGCGCGGAGTAATCGCCTTGGGCTGCCTAGGGCGCTGCCAGCGGCTCGGTGCGAACATCCTGTTCGACGCGCCAACGCGCGCCCGCTTCGCGGCCCGGCCCGCCACCAAGTGGCGGGCGCTCGCACATTCGCGCAGCATGCTGCGCAAGCGGAACGTGCTCGCCCATGGCGCGCTCTGGTCAGCGCCCAACGGCATCCCCCCTGCGGATCATCGATGCCTGACGCCCCTGCCCTGATCACCCTGTCTGGCTGGGGCATCCGTCTGGAGCCGCTGGCGCTTGCGCACGTGCCAGCGCTGCAGGACGCGGTGGACGACGGCGACATCGGCGCGATCGACTACGTCAACGTGCCCGGTCGCGACGGCATCCCGGCCTGGATCGAACATGCGCTGGCGATGCGCGATGCCGGCCGCGAGCTGCCGTTCGCGATCGTCGCCGGCGACCGCGTGGTCGGCAGCACGCGCTTCTACGACATCGACCTCGCGGTGCCGACCGTCGCGATCGGCTACACCTTCCACGCCGCGTCGGTGTGGCGCAGCCACGTCAACACCGCCAACAAGCGGCTGATGCTGGGCCACGCCTTCGACACCCTGGGCGCGGCCTCGGTGTTCTTCCACACCAGCCATCGCAACCTGCGCTCGCGCGCCGCGATCGAACGCCTCGGCGCCACCCTGGACGGGGTCCTGCGCGCGCACAAGCGGCACAAGGACGGCTCGCTGCGCGACACCTGGACCTACTCGATCACCGCGTCGGAATGGCCGGCGATCCGCGCCCGCCTGGACGCGCGGCTGGCGGCCGCCTGATCAGTCGAACAGCTTGCCCGGATTCATGATCCCGGCCGGATCGAACACCGCCTTGATCGCGCGCATCGCCGCGACCTCCGCCTCGCTGCGGGTGCAGCCCAGGTAGGGCTTCTTGACCAAGCCGATGCCGTGTTCGGCGGAGATGCTGCCGCCATGGCGCTGCAGGACCTCGGCCAGCAGCTTGGTCACGCGCTCGCAATCGGCCACGAAATCCGCCTGCGCCAGTCCGTCGGGCTTGAGGATGTTGATGTGCAGGTTGCCGTCGCCGATGTGACCGAACCAGACCACTTCGAACTGCGGGTATCCGGCGGCCAGCAGCGCCTGCGCCTCCGCCAGGAACGCCGGCATCGCCGAGATCCGCACCGAGACGTCGTTCTTGTAGGGGACGTAGCGCGCCACGCTCTCGGTGATGCCTTCGCGCAGGCGCCACAGCTGCGCGGCCTGCGCGTCGCTGGCGCTGATCACCCCGTCGCTGACCCAGCCGGCCTCCACGCAGGCCTCGAAGGCGGCAAGCGCCTCGGCTTCGGCGGCCTCGTCGCTGGCGAACTCGGTGACCACGTAGAACGGATGCGCTTCGGCGAACGGCGCCTGCCCGCCATGCGCGAGCACGTGCTTGAGGGCGACGTCGGTGAGGAATTCGAAGGCCTGCAGCTGCAGGCGCGCGCGGAACGCCTCGAATACCCGCATCAGCGCCTCGAACGACGGCAGCGCCAGCAGCATCACGTTGGTCGGCGGCGGCGGGTCGGTCAGGCGGAGGGTGGCCTCGACCACGATCCCGAGCGTGCCTTCGGCGGCGATCGCGAGGTGGCGCAGGTCGTAACCGCTGGAGTTCTTGACCAGCGCGCGGCCGAGGTCCAGCAGTTCACCGGTGCCGGTGACCAGCTTCAGGCCGGCGATCCATTCGCGGGTGTTGCCGTAGCGCACCACCCGGATGCCGCCGGCATTGGTGGCGATGCTGCCGCCGATGGTGGCCGAGCCGCGCGCCCCGAAATCCACGGGGTACTGCAGGCCATGGCCGCGGGCGGCTTCCTGCGCCAGTTGCAGGGGGATGCCGGCCTCAACCGTGAGGGTGCGGTCCACCGCGTCGAAACCCAGCACCCGGTTCATCCGCTCGAGGCTGACCACCAGCTCGCCATGCGCGGCCACCGCGCCGCCGGACAGGCCGGTACGCCCGCCGGACGGCACCAGCGCGACGCCATGGGCCGCAGCCCAGTGCACCAGCGCCTGCACCTCCGCGACCGTCCCCGGCAACGCGATCGCCAGCGGCGCCGGGGTCCAGCGCCGGGTCCAGTCGCGCCCGTAGTGCTCGAGGTCGGCCGGATCGGTCTTGAGCCGCAGGCTCGGCAGGTCGTTGGCGAGGGCGTGCAGGCGCGGGTCGGGCATGGGCGCTCGGGATGCCGCGGGAAGCGGGCGTTGGCGAGTAACCGCAGCCTGCCACCCGCCCCGTCGCGCGTCCAGTGCGGCAGCGCAGCAAAACCATCCCGGAAACTGGCACACTCGCCGCACCCCACCCGGTATCCCGCGCGCGCCATGAAGAAGACGTCGTACCCGAAGCAGGACATCCGCATCCTCCTGCTCGAGGGCATCAGCCCCAGCGCGGTCGAGACCTTCCGGGCGGCGGGCTACAGCAACATCGTCGCCCATGCCAAGGCGCTGCCCGAGGACCAGTTGCGCGAGGCCATCGCCGAGGCGCACTTCGTCGGCATCCGCTCGCGCACCCAACTGACCGCCGAGGTGCTGGCCGACGCGCGCCGCCTGCTCGCGGTGGGTTGCTTCTGCATCGGCACCAACCAGGTCGACCTGCACGCGGCGGAATTCGCCGGCATCCCGGTGTTCAACGCGCCCTACTCCAATACCCGCTCGGTCGCCGAGCTGGTGCTGGCCGAGGCGATCATGCTGCTGCGCGGGATCCCGCAGAAGTCGGCGCAGTGCCATCGCGGCGGCTGGAGCAAGTCGGCGGCCGGGAGCCACGAAGCGCGCGGCAAGGTGCTCGGCATCGTCGGCTACGGCCACATCGGCACCCAGGTCGGCGTGCTCGCCGAATCGCTGGGCATGCAGGTGCTGTTCCACGACATCGAGACCAAGCTCGCGCTCGGCAATGCGCGCGCCGCCCGCGACCTCGACGAGCTGCTCGCCGCGGCGGACGTGGTCACCCTGCACGTGCCGGAGACGCCGGCAACGCAGTGGATGATCGGCGCCGCGCAACTGGCGAAGATGAAGCCGGGCGCGCACCTGATCAACGCCGCCCGCGGCACCGTGGTCGATATCCAGGCGCTGGCGGCCGCGCTGCAATCCGGCCACCTCGGCGGTGCGGCAGTGGACGTGTTCCCGGAGGAGCCGAAAGGCAACGACGATCCACTGGTGTCGCCGCTGCTGGGGATCGACAACGTGATCCTCACCCCGCACGTGGGTGGCAGCACGCTGGAGGCGCAGGACAACATCGGCATCGAGGTCGCCGCCAAGCTGGTGCGCTACAGCGACAACGGCAGCACCCTCAGCGCGGTGAACTTCCCCGAAGTCACCCTGCCCGAGCACGCCGGCAGCCACCGCCTGCTGCACATCCATCGCAACGTGCCGGGCGTGCTGTCCAAGATCAACGAGATCTTCGGCGAACGCGGGATCAACATCGACGGCCAGTTCCTGCGCACCGACCCCAACGTGGGCTACGTGGTGATCGACGTCAGCGCCGACGATGCGCAGGCGGCCGAGTTGCGCGCTGCGCTGGCCGCAATCCCGGGCACCCTGCGCACCCGCGTCCTGTACTGATCCCGCCGCGGCTCAAGCCGCGCGCGACAGCCACTTGCGCGCCATCCGCCGCACCGACGCGTCGGCGCCCGGATCCTCGGCGAGCGCGTCGATCGCGCGCCAGGCGAGGTCGTGCGATTCCTCGCTGACCACGTAGGCCTCGTCGCTGCCCGCGCGCACCACGTAGCGCACGTCGTAGTGCCAGTGCGCCGGCACGCCCTTGTGCTCGGGGATCCAGTGGCGGTCGAGGTCGAACAGGCCCGGTTCCAGCTGCAGCCCGGTCAGGCCGGATTCCTCCTCGGCTTCCTTGAGCGCGGCGATCGCGAGGTCGCGTTCGCCATCGGCATGCCCGCCCAGCTGCAGCCACAGCCCCAGCTTGCGATGGTGGGTCAGCAGGACGCGGGTGCCGCCGGCATCGACCAGCCAGCACGAGGCGGTGAAATGGCCAGCCAGGCGCTCGCGGCGGAACGGATCCTCCGCATCGCCCAGCAGGTCGCCGAACAGGCCGGCGGCCGCGGCTTCGTCGGGGTGGCGGCGCGCGTACGCCGCGAATGCCGTCGCGAGGTCCTGGTCGTGTCGATTCATGTTGCGCCGCCGCATGCCTGGGCCGCGGATTATCGCCCGCCGCGTGGCCCATGGCGCTTGTGCGGGCTGGCCCCGGCGTTTAAGGTCGCTGGCTTGCGGCACGCCCTGGCGAGGCCGTCCACGCACCACACGATGGGGAGATCCTGATGCTGTTCCAGCGAGTCAAGCCGCTCGACAAGATCCTCGAGACGGCCGAGAAGAAGGCGCTCAAGCGCCAGCTCGGCGCCTTCCAACTGACGATGCTGGGCATCGGCGCGATCATCGGCACCGGCATCTTCGTGCTGACCGCGGAAGCCGGGCAGAAGGCCGGGCCCGCGATGATGGTCGCCTTCGTGATCGCCGCGGTGGTCTGTGCGCTGGCCGCACTGGCCTACTCCGAACTGGCCTCGATGGTGCCGGTGTCGGGCTCCGCCTATACCTACACCTACGGGGTGATGGGCGAGGCACTGGCGTGGACCGTCGGCTGGGCACTGGTACTCGAGTACGCGGTCGCCGCGGGTGCGGTGTCGGTCGGCTGGTCCGGCTACATGAACGGCCTGTTGACCAGCGCGGGGATGGAGTTGCCGGCCGCGCTCAAGACCGGGCCGATGGACGGCGGCGCCTTCAACCTGCTCGCCTTCCTGATCGCGCTGGTGGTGACCTGGCTGCTCGTGATCGGCACCTCGAAGTCGGCCAAAGTCAACGCGATCCTGGTGCTGATCAAGGTCGCGGCGCTGACCGGCTTCATCATCGTCGCGGTGCCGGCGGCGAAGGACGCCAACTTCGAGCCGTTCTTCCCGACCGGTTGGGGCAGCCCGCTGGGCGGCGTCGGCGTGCTCGGCGCGGCGGCGTCGATCTTCTTCGCCTACGTCGGCTTCGACGCGGTCTCGACCGCCGCCGAGGAAACCAAGAATCCGAACCGCAACATCCCGATCGGGCTGATCGGCTCGCTGCTGGTGTGCACCGTGTTCTACATGCTGGTGGGCTATGGCGCGGTGGGCGCGGTCGGTTCGCAGCCGATGCTCGACGCCAACGGCATTGCGATCCACCCCGGCACGCCGGAACTCGCCGCCGCCTGCGCCGCGACCAACCCCGATGCGCTGGTCTGCAGCAAGGAGCCGCTGGCGCACGTGCTGAAGATGATGGGCTTCGCCGGGCTGGGCAACCTGATCGGCCTGGCCGCGGCGCTGGCGCTGCCGTCGGTGATCCTGATGATGATCTACGGCCAGACCCGCATCTTCTTCACGATGTCGCGCGACGGCCTGCTGCCGGAAGTCCTGTCCCGCGTGCACCCGAAGTACCACACCCCGCACATCGTGACGATGATCACCGGCGTGTTCGTGGCGCTGTTCGCGGCGATGTTCCCGGTCGGCATCCTCGCCGACATCTCGAACTCCGGCACCCTGTTCGCCTTCATGGCGGTCGCCGCCGGCGTGATGATCCTGCGCAAGCGCGACCCGCACCGCCATCGCCCGTTCCGCACGCCGATGGTCTGGCTGGTCGGTCCGCTCGCGATCGCCGGCTGTCTGCTGCTGTTCCTGAACCTGTCGCTGTACACCCTGGCGATGTTCTTCGGCTGGGCGATCATTGGCCTGGTGGTGTATGCGCTGTATGGCTACCGCAACAGCGAGCTCGCCCGCGGCGGCGCGCATGCCGGTCCGAAGATGGACCCGGAACCGCCCTTCCACGAAGGCCCGCAAGCCTGACGGACGCAGTCCGATCCGACACGAAAAACCCGGCGCACGCCGGGTTTTTCTTTGCCTGCGAACAGCAAAATGAAAACGGCGCCCCGAAGGGCGCCGCTTGGTTCATGTCATGCCGGTCGACGCACGGTGGGGCGTGCGCCGCGTTGGCTCAGGCCTTCTTCGCCCAAGCGCTGCACCAGCCCTTGGCGGCGACGCTGTTCTTCGGGAACAGCTGGCACGGGCCATAGGCGGCACCCTTGGCGCCCTTGTAGAAATTGCAGTTGGCGCAGTCGCTGCCGGCCTTGTGGGCGGGGTGCTTCACGGCGGCTGCGTTCTCGGTGTACGCCAGCGCCTTGGCACTGGTGTCGGTCGGCGCCAGCTTGGGCAGGTCCGCGGCCTGGGCCGGCAGGCTGCGCAGGGCGAGCGGCGCGGCGGC
>JAFLEC010000117.1 GCA_017302095.1 Lysobacterales bacterium
GATTTCGGTGTAGTGCTGCCGGTGGCCCATCTGCTTGCGATGGTGCTTGCGGCGGCGGAACTTGACGATGCGGACCTTGTCGGCGCGGCCGTGGCCGACGACCTTGGCCGCCACGGTGGCGCCCTTGAGGGCGTCGCCGAGCTTGATGCCGTCGGCATCGCCGAGCATCAGGATGTTGTCGAACTTGATCTCGCTGCCGGCCTCGGCCTCGAGCTTCTCGACGCGGAGCGTCTCGCCCTGCATCACGCGGTATTGCTTACCGCCGGTGACCAGTACTGCGTACATGGTGGATGTCCTCTTGAACGGGTTCTGTAGTTCTTCTTGGTCGCGCCCCACCCTGCGGTTCGGGCACGCTGCCTGCCATCGAGGGCGGACAGAAGCGGAATTGTAGGGGATTCAGCGGGTTAGGGTCAACCCATGGCACGCGCGGGCACGCCACCCCGGCACCGGCCCATGCAGGACCCGCCGCTGCCCGGCGCAGGCGTCGCAAGCCGGGAGACCCGGTCCGCCGACACTGGCAATCCGTCGATTTGCCCCCAAATCCGCGCATCGGTAGGCTGATCGATTGCCCGCCGCATCGCCCCGGCCTCCCCACCCCCAGGACCCCCCATCCATGGCGCTGGACACCATCCGCATCCGCGGCGCACGGACGCACAACCTCAAGAACATCGACCTCGACCTGCCGCGCGACAAACTGATCGTGATCACCGGCCTGTCCGGGTCCGGCAAGTCGTCGCTGGCGTTCGACACCATCTACGCCGAAGGCCAGCGCCGCTACGTCGAGTCGCTGTCGGCGTATGCGCGGCAGTTCCTGAGCATCATGGACAAGCCCGACCTCGACCACATCGAGGGCCTGTCCCCGGCGATCTCGATCGAGCAGAAGTCGACCAGCCACAACCCGCGCTCGACGGTCGGCACGATCACCGAGATCCACGACTACCTGCGCCTGCTGTACGCCCGCGTGGGCAGCCCGCGCTGCCCCGACCACCACTTCCCGCTGGAGGCGCAGACGGTCAGCCAGATGGTCGACCAGGTGCTGGCGATGGAAGCCGACGAGGCCCTGGCGAGCCAGCGCTGGATGCTGCTGGCGCCGGTGGTCCGCGAGCGCAAGGGCGAGCACCAGCAGGTGTTCGACCAGCTCCGCGCGCAGGGCTACACCCGCGTGCGGGTCGATGGCGTGCTGCACGAGATCGACGCGGTGCCGGCGCTCACGCTGCGCCAGAAGCACACCATCGAGGCGGTGATCGACCGCTTCAAGCCGCGCGCGGACATCAAGCAGCGGCTGGCCGAATCGTTCGAGACCGCGCTCAAGCTGGGCGACGGCATGGCGATCGTGCAGTCGATGGACAGCACGCCTGATGAGAGCGGTGGCCGCGCGCCGCTGCTGTTCTCGTCGAAGTATTCCTGCCCGGTCTGCGACTACTCCCTGCCCGAGCTGGAACCGCGGCTGTTCTCGTTCAACTCGCCGGTCGGCGCCTGCCCGGGCTGCGACGGCCTGGGCGTGGCCCAGTTCTTCGACCCCGCGCGGGTGGTGGCGCATCCCGAGCTCTCGCTCGCGGCCGGCGCGATGCGCGGCTGGGACCGTCGCAACGCCTACTACTTCTCGATGATCACCTCGCTGGCGAAGCACTACCGCTTCGACGTCGACCTGCCGTGGCAGCTGCTGCCCGCGGACATCCGCGAAGTGATCCTGCACGGCAGCGGCAAGGAAGCGATCAACCTCGTCTACGTCGGCGAGAACGGCAACAGGTACCAGCGCAAGCATCCGTTCGAGGGCATCCTGCCCAACCTCGAGCGCCGCTACCGCGAGACCGAATCGGCGGCGGTGCGCGAGGAACTCGCCAAGTACATCAGCGAACGCCCGTGCCCCGAGTGCGGCGGCGCGCGCCTGAACCGCGCCGCGCGCAACGTGTTCGTGGCCGACCGCCCGCTCCCCGACATCGCGGTGCTGCCGATCGATGCCGCGCTCGCGTTCTTCGACGCGCTGTCGCTGCCGGGCTGGCGCGGCGAGATCGCGACCAAGATCGTCAAGGAGATCCGCGAGCGCCTGGGCTTCCTGGTCGACGTCGGCCTCGACTACCTCACGCTGGAGCGCAAGGCCGATTCCCTGTCCGGCGGCGAGGCGCAACGCATCCGCCTGGCCAGCCAGATCGGCGCCGGCCTGGTCGGCGTCATGTACGTGCTCGACGAGCCCAGCATCGGCCTGCACCAGCGCGACAACGAACGCCTGCTGGGCACCCTGACCCGCCTGCGCGACCTCGGCAACACCGTGCTGGTGGTCGAGCACGACGAGGACGCGATCCGGCTGGCCGACCACATCGTCGACATCGGCCCCGGCGCCGGCGTGCACGGTGGCGAAGTGGTCGCGCAGGGGTTGCTGGCCGACATCCTGAAGGCGCCGCGCTCGCTGACCGGGCAGTACCTCTCCGGCAGGAAGGCGATCGAAGTGCCGGCGCGCCGGCATGCCCCGAACCGCAAGATGCTGCTCAAGCTCAAGGGCGCGCGCGGCAACAACCTCAAGGACGTCGACCTGGAGATCCCGGCCGGGCTGTTCACCGCGGTCACCGGCGTGTCCGGCTCGGGCAAGTCGACGCTGATCAACGACACCCTGTACGCGCTGGCGGCCAACGAGATCAACGGCGCCTCGCATACGCCGGCGCCGCACCGCGAGGTGGTCGGCCTGGACCTGTTCGACAAGGTGGTCGACATCGACCAATCGCCGATCGGGCGCACCCCGCGCTCCAACCCTGCGACCTACACCGGCCTGTTCACGCCGCTGCGCGAGCTGTTCGCGCAGGTGCCGGAAGCGCGCGCGCGCGGCTACTCGCCGGGCCGCTTCAGCTTCAACGTGCGCGGTGGCCGCTGCGAGGCCTGCCAGGGCGATGGCCTGATCAAGGTGGAGATGCACTTCCTGCCCGATGTCTACGTGCCCTGCGACGTCTGCGCCGGCAAGCGCTACAACCGCGAGACGCTGGAGATCCTCTACAAGGGCTTCAGCATCCACGACGTGCTGGAGATGACCGTCGAGGACGCGCTGGACCTGTTCCAACCGGTGCCGAGCATCGCCCGCAAGCTGGAAACCCTGATGGACGTGGGCCTGAGCTACATCAAGCTGGGCCAGAGCGCGACCACCCTGTCCGGCGGCGAGGCGCAACGCGTGAAGCTGTCGAAGGAACTCAGCCGCCGCGACACCGGGCGCACGCTGTACATCCTCGACGAGCCGACCACCGGCCTGCACTTCCACGACATCGAACACCTGCTGACCGTTCTGCACCGCCTGCGCGACGACGGCAACACCGTGGTGGTCATCGAGCACAACCTCGACGTGATCAAGACCGCCGACTGGGTGGTCGACCTCGGTCCGGAAGGCGGCCACCGCGGCGGCCAAGTCATCGCCACCGGCACGCCCGAGGACGTCGCCGCGAACCCGGCCTCGCACACTGGCCGTTTCCTTGCGCCTTTGCTCCAAAAATCGAAGGCAAGCTCGGCCGTCCCCGCCAAGCGCCGGAAGAAACCTGCATGAGCCACGTGTTCCGCACCCCCGTCAGCCTGCGCTGGAGCGACCTCGACGCGTTCAACCACGTCAACAACTCGCGCTACCTCACGTTCCTGGAGCAGGCGCGCATCGAATGGTTCGAGACCCTCGACGAACCGTGGATGGACGACGAGAGCGCGCCGGTGGTGGCCTCGGCCACCCTCAATTTCCGGCGCCCGATCGCGTACCCGGCGCAGGTCGCGGTCGAACTGTTCACCGACAAGCTGGGCACCAGCAGCGTGGTCATCGGCCACCGCATCGTCGCCGCCGACGGCACCGTCCACTGCGATGGCCATGTGGTCGCGGTGTGGGTCGGCCGCCAGACCGGCAAGCCGGTCCCGTTGCCAGCCGGGGTGCGCCGCGCCTCCGAGCGTCTGCTCGCCGCAGCGCCCACGCCCTGATCCCCGCCTGCACGAGGCCGTCCATGCCCCTGATCGAGACCACCCGCCACGGCGCCATCCACGTCCTGCGAATGGCACGCCCGCCGGTCAACGCCCTCGACCCGGGACTCTGCCGCGCACTCACCGCGGCGATCGCCGACGCGCTCGCAGCGGGCGCGCAGGGCCTGGTGCTGGCCGGCGGGCAGAAGGTGTTCTCGGCGGGACTGGACGTGCCGCACCTGTTGTCGCTGGGCGACGACGGCGACGCCCTGCTCGGCGCCTGGACCGATTTCTTCGAGGCCGCGCGCGCGCTGCTCGGTGCGCCGGTGCCGGTGGTCGCGGCGATGGCCGGGCACGCACCCGCCGGCGGCTGCGTGCTGGCGCTTTGCTGCGATTACCGGGTGATGGCCGAGGGTCCGTTCCGGATCGGCCTGAACGAAACCCAGGTCGGTCTGGTGGCGCCGGAAGGCATCCAGGCGTTGCTGGCGCGCTGCGTCGGACGGCATCGCGCCGAACGCCTGCTGGTCGCCGGCGCCATGGTCGATGCCGCCGAAGCGCTGCGCATCGGCCTGGTCGACGAGCTCGCCGGGATCGATGGCGTCGAAACCCGCGCGATCTCCTGGCTGGAAGACCTGCTGCGGTTGCCGCGCACGCCGATGCTGGAGACCCGCCGGATCGCCCGCGCGGATGCGGTCGACTGCCTGCGCGAGGCGCGCATCGACCTGCCCCGCTTCGTCGCCGACTGGATGCAGCCCGATACCCAGGCCGGCTTGCGCGCGATGCTGGCGCGCATCGGCAAGTAGCGCCCGTCGCGCCGCTAGAGCAGCTCGAGCACCGTCTCGGGCGGCCGGCACAGGCGCACGCCCTTGGGCGTGAACACGAACGGCCGGTTGATCAGGATCGGCGCCGCGACCATCGCCGCCAGCAAATCGTCATCGGACAGGGCGGGGTCGGCGAGCCCGCGGGCGGCGTACTCCGGTTCCTTGTCGCGGATCGCCTGCCGCACGCCGAGTCCCGCATCGGCGATCGCCGCGCGCAGGCGTTCGATCGACGGCGGGTGCGCGACGTAATCCACGACCTCCGGCTCGATCCCGGCCGCGCGGATCAGGGCCAGGGCACCGCGCGCATTGCTGCAGCTCGGCCGATGCCAGATCACCACGGACATGCAGCGGGCCTCAGGCGCCGGTGGCGATCGGGCGCGACGGATCGCTGATCCAGCCGCTCCACGAGCCGGCATACAGGCGCCCGCCCTTCAGGCCGGCGCGTTCCATCGCCAGCAGGTTGTGGCAGGCGGTCACGCCGGAACCGCACATCGCCACCACGTCGCTGCCGGGGCGATCGCCGAGCAAGGCGCGGAACTCGGCCGCCAACTGCATCGCCGACTTGAATTGGCCATTCGCGAGGTTGTCCGCATAGGGGCGGTTGCTCGCCCCCGGCACGTGGCCGGCGATCCGGTCGAGCGGCTCCTGCTCGCCACGGAAGCGCGGTGCGGCGCGCGCATCGAGCAACACGCCGCCTCCCGCGAGATGCGCCTGGACCGCGTCGGCATCGCACACGCGCGCCGGGTCGAAACTGCCGGCGTAGGCGCGACGCGCCGGCGCCGATGGTGCCGAGGTCACCGGCAGTCCCAGCGCAGTCCAACGCGACCAGCCACCGTCCAGGACCGCGGCTTTCCCATGCCCCAGCACGCGCAACAGGAACCACAGCCTCGCGGCGTGCGCACCGTCGCCGTCGTCGTAAGCGACCACTTGGGTGCGCGGATCGATGCCCCAACGCGAGAGGCGTTCGGTGAAGGCGTCGGCGGACGGCCACGGGTGCCGACCCTCGCCATGCCGATGCATGTCGGACAGGTCGCGTTCGAGGTGCGCGTACACCGCCCCCGGCAGGTGCGAGGTCAGGTAGGCCTGTTCGCCAGCGGCCGCATCCAGCAGCGAGAAACGGCAATCGACGATCGCCAGGTCGCCACGCCCCAAGCCGATCGCCAGGGTTTCGGGTTGTACCAGGGTTGTCCATCCGGCCATCGAGGAACCTCCTCCGGGGGCCTCAGCCTCCGGCATGCGCCAGGCGTTCGCGCAGGTTGAACAGGATCGAGGCGGTCACGCCCCAGATCCGCTGTGGTGGATAACGGTATTGGAGCACGCTACGCGGCCTCCCGCCGAACTGGAGCTCGATCCGTTCCAGTCGGTCGGGGTCGAGCAGCAAGTCCAGCGGGACCTCGAACACATCGGCCACCTCGGCGGGATCCGGCACCGGCTTGAAGTCCGCGTCGATCATCGCCAGCACCGGCACGACCCGGAATCCGGTGATCGTCAGCAGCGGATCGAGGTAACCCAGCAAGGAGGCCTGCGCGGGCGCCAGGCCGACTTCCTCCGAGGCCTCGCGCAGCGCCGCGGCGGCGGGATCGCGGTCATCGGCCTCGATGCGGCCGCCCGGCAGGCTGACCTGCCCGGCATGGTGGCGCAGGCCGTCGTGGCGACGCGTCATCAGGACGCTCGGCGCCGAAGGCCGGTCGACCACGCCGAGCAGGACCGCGGCTTCCCGCGGGATCCCCGGAGAGAGCAGGCCTTGCAGTTCCTCCAGGTTCCAAGGGTCGCCGCCCGGCGCCGCATCGAGCGGATGGGCCGCACGCCGCAAGCGTTCGAGCAGCACCGGGTCCGGCATCAGGCCGGCTTCCGTCCCGCTGCGCGCCGCGGCAGCACCTCGTCCATCAACCGCAGGCGCGCATCGTCGTTCATCAGCGGCCAGTGCGCGATCTCGTCGCCGGTGCGATGGCAGCCCTTGCAGAAGCCGTCGTCGTCGATGGTGCAGATGCCGATGCAGGGGCTGAGCACGGCGCGGTATTGAAACG
>JAFLEC010000118.1 GCA_017302095.1 Lysobacterales bacterium
GCCGCCTGCACAAGTTCACCGGGGTGTTCCAGGGCAACCCGCAGGAAGTGGTGGGCGGCGGCTTCCCGGCCACGGTCGAGCCGGGCATGAAGCTGTCCTCGCCGGTCGCGTTCGCGGGGGACGTGTACGTGGGCAGCCAGAGCGGCGGCCCCGGCATCGGCGGAAAGCTGCACCGGGTGGATGCCCAGACCGGCGCGGCCACCAGCAGCGCGAAGCTGGCGGCCGACAACACGCCGGGGCTGCGTGAATCGCCGATCGTCGCCGTGTCCGGCAATACCGCGAACGTTTTGGCCTTCGTGTTCAATGACGGCACCGCCCGCAGCACGCTCAACTGCCGGGCGCGCAGCAGCACTGGCAACCGGGGATGCCGCCTCGTCGCGCGCTTCGAACCGAGCTTCGCACAGGGCGACGCGCCCGCCGAGAGCGCCCTCATCGGTCGGGGCAACAACGATGCCAGCACGCTGTACGCCGGGGCCTTTGACGAGGCGTTCTACGCCAGTGCCAACGGCGATGGTGCGCTCTACATCGTGGGCGGGGCCCGCAACAACGCCTATCTCCCGACCCTGTGGCGCATCCCGCTCAATGGCGGCGCAATGGGCACGCCAGTGCCCGGCGCCGTGGTCGGCACCGATGGCTGCGCGGTGGCCGCCAACAATTGCGAAGCCACGGCCTGGGACTGGTCGCCGGTGACGCTGTTCCAGCAAGGGGGCCACGAGCGGCTCTACTTCAGCATCGGCAGGAGCGCGGCCAATCTCGCCGGATGCAGCACCGGCGACTGCCTGTTCATGTTCGACCTCGGCGACTTGGACGCCGATGGCGGCGGCACCGATGCATGGGGCAGCGCGAACCGCCCGTTGTCCGGCCTGGCGACCTACGGCGGCACCAGCGGGATCATCGTCGACAACGCCGGCGGGGCCGCGGGCACGGCGCAGGTCTACTTCGCGCACGGCGGCAACAGCGACGGCAGCGGCAACGCGGTCCAGGCCAGCCAGTCGGCGCTGGATTGATCCTCAACCCAAAGGCCGCGAATCCACCCTCACCCTCTACTTCGCACCCCAGGCGTGCACGAGTCCACTCCCGAAATGCGGTAAAGTTCACAGAAGTGCCCTACAGGGGGGCATGGTTCTGGCCTTTCGGGAGACACCATGAGTCAGGGAATTCGTAACGGCGCGTTGGCCGTCGCGGTGCTGGTTGGCATGTTCGGCATCGGGTCGGCCCAGGCGCAATCCGCGGTCGCCAAGGGCGACGGTGGAGACAAGATTCCGGTCGTACGCGATTGGAGCAGCCGCTCCGTCATCCACCGCAACCCGCGGACGCCCGAGGAATTCGAGCGCGCCGGGCGCACTGCCGACATGCGGGCCCGCTATCGCGACCCGCGCTACGTCGCCTCGCTCATGCGCCGCATCGACGCGGAAGGGACCAGCCAGCCCCAATCGCTGCTAGCCGGCAATGCCCGCGCGGGGGGCGTGGCGACCGCCACCAATGATCGCCGCCGTGGCCATGGCGACCCGGCACCGAAGGACGGCGAAGGCAGCGTGCTCCGCGACTGGAGCAATGTCCTGGGTGGCGGCACCAGCAGCTTGGGCGGTAGTGGCGTACCTGGCGTGTTCCCGGCCAAGTACAACTTCGATATCACCGCAACACCCAACTGCACCAATGATTTCGTGGTGTATCCGACCAATGCCGCGGGTGCCACATCCAGTGGAAATGCGGAAACCCAGACATTCACCATGACGGGGAACCAGAATCCCTCCGGCACGATCACCATCGGCGTCGCCGGCACCCCGCGTTCGGTGGTCCTCACCGCTGCCAATGACAACACCGGGACCAACTTCGACGTCGCCGGGAACAATGCGGCCGAAGCGTTGAGCCTGGCCAATGCCGCGAACCGCTGGAGCGGACAGACCGGCATCGTCGCAACCAATTCCGGCGATACCGTGATCTTCGCCTACAACACTGGCGGCAACCCGGGCGGCAATGTCCCGATCACCGACAACCTGAGCAATTTTGGCACTACCACTACCACGAACGGGACCGGCAGCGCAGGCCAAGCGACCGTGCTCGCGTTCAACCAGCTGTACAACACCACCTGCAACGCCACGCGCTCCAATGCCAATGCCCCGAACGTGATGTGGGCCTACAACACCGGTACCGGCTACGTGGTGGAGACCTCGCCGGTGCTGTCCTACGAGGATGATGGCAAGCAGGTCGCCTTCATCCAGCGCAGCGGCAATACCCTGCAGCTGGTGTTGTTGAAGTGGGCTGCGGGCCAGGGCAGCGCCGGCGCGCCGGCGACCCCGGGGATCGTCGCCGCGAACGGCGCCGGTTACGCCGCCCAGCGCACCAACGCGGGCAGCGTGATGTACGTCATGACCCTGAACGGCACCAGCAATGCCGGGAATACCCCGACGTATTCCGCGCCATTCGTCGACTACGGCGACGACGTGCTGTGGGTGGGCGACGGCAACGGCCGCCTGCACAAGTTCACGGGGGTGTTCAAGGGTACGCCGACCGAAGTGGTGGGCGGCGGATTCCCGGCGACGCTGGAAGCGGGGCTGAAGCTCTCGCCGCCGGTCTCGAACAACGGACAGGTTTACATCGGCAGTTCGGCCGGCACCGGCACCGTCGGCGGCAAGCTGTACCGGGTGAATGCCGCCACCGGCGTGGTGAACGCGACCAGCGCGAAGCTGACCCGCGACGACACCCCGGGGGTGCGCGAATCGCCGATCATCGATGCCGCCACCGGGCGGATCTACACCTTCGTCTACAACGACAACACCTCGGTGTACTCCGATACCGGCCGCTGCAACGCGTTCACCGGCGAGATCGACGGCTGCCGTGCGGTGATCCAGTTCACCGAGTTCTTCGCCAACGGGAGCATCGGCAGCCGCCAGTTCGTCGGCCGCGGCAACGGTACCAGCCGGGTGCTGTACGCCGGCGCGTTCGATGACGCGTTCTACAGCAGCAACAACGGCACCGGCGCCCTGTACATCGTGGGCGGCCAGCCCAACAACACGTTCTACGCCACCCTGTGGAAGATCCCGATCGTCAACGGCATCATGCAGACTCCGATCCAGGGCCAGACCTTCGGCAACCGCGACCGCTATGAGGAGGGTGCCGGTGCCAATGCCGGCACCGACAACCTGCAGCAACTGTCGCCGGTGACCGTGGTCAAGAACGGCAGCAACGAGTACCTGTTCGCCAGCATCTCCACCTACGGAGACCTCGACAATCTGGTGGGCTGCGGGGCCGGTACGTTCGACAATTCGGCCTGCATCTACATGTATAACCTGTCCGACCTGAACGGGTCCGGCGCGGGGACTGGCGCGGCATGGGGGACCGGCAACATTCCCTCGGCCGGGCTTGCGGCCAGCGGCGGCACGGGCGGGATCGTGGTCGACAACACCAGCGCCACGACCGGAGCTTCGCAGATCTACTACACCCAACTGCAGGCGGGCGGCAACGCCATCCAGGCCAGCCAGTCCGGTTTGCAGTAAGCTGTCCACCGTCATTCCGCCACGAGAGCGCCCGCATGCAGCCCACCCAAGCGCCTGAAGCCCCCCGCACCGACGCCGGCGAGCGCAAGGCTTACGTGAAGCCGGAATTCCGCCATGAGTCGGTCTTCGAGACCATGGCCCTGGCCTGCGGCAAGGTGAACACCACCCAGGGCGCATGCCGCAGCCGCAGGAACGCGTCCTGACGGTGTGCCCCGAGCGCCAGGCGGACCTCCGCCTGGCGCTCGCCCGCCAAGCCCTGCAGACCGCCGGGCATCTCCGGATCCGCGCGTTCGGCAGCAGCATGCTTCCGGCGATCCTGCCCGGCGACCTGCTCACCTTCCGCGCCGCCACGCGCGCCGATGCATTACCGGGCCACATCGTGCTCACGGCGACTGACGACAACGCATGGCGCGTCCATCGCATCGCGGCCGTCGACGGCGACTGGGTGGTGACCCGCGGCGACGCCCTGCGCCACCGCGACCCGCCCCTGCCCTGTGCCAGCCTGCTCGGCGTGCTGGAAGCGCAGCAGCGCGGCGAGCGCATCCTCGCGATCGATCGATCGCCCAACCGCCTCCTCCCGAGCACCACGCGCTGGCTGTTGCGCCACCTGCCGCTCGCCCACCGCCTCGCGCGCATCACCGCCCGCCGCTGTCCCCGACTGATCGAACTCGCCGCATGAGCAGTCCCGCCCCCCCGCACCACCTCGACATCGGCATCGGCGGCATCCAGGTCCGCCTGCGGACGACGTCGCCCGAGTTCATCGGCCTGATGCAGGCGCGGTTCCGTGGCTTCACCGGCCACGTGGACGCGCCCGACCACGTGTTCGACGTCGAGATCGTGCCGGTGGACTACGCCGAGGACGAAGCCCTGGACGGCATCAGCACCGAGGTCCGGGTGCTCCGCGACGGCCCACGGTGGCGCCTGCTGTGCGGCGACTTCGATGCGACATGGACCCCCGGCACCGGCCGCGGCACGGTGCGCCTGCATCCCAGCCCCTACTCCCTGGATTCGGTGCTGCGCATCCTGCACACCGTGCTGCTGGCGGGACAGGGCGGCATGCTGATGCATGCCTCGAGCGTGGTGCTCGACGGGCGAGCCTACCTGTTCACCGGCGTCTCCGAATCCGGCAAGACCACGATCTCCCGGCTGGCGCCGCCAGACGCCCACGTGCTGACCGACGAGATGTCGTTCATCCGCCTGGAGGATGGTGCGTACTACGCCTACGGGACGCCGTTCGCCGGCGAACTGGCGACGCCGGGCGAGAACCTGCGCGCGCCGCTCGCCGCGATCCACCTGCTGGCCAAGGGCCCGGACAACCGCATCGAGCCGATGGGGCCGGCGGAGGCGGTGCGCACGGTGATGGCGAACGTGCTTTACTTCGCCCGCGACGACGCGCTCACGGCCCGGGTGTTCGACAATGCGATCGCCCTGGCCGCGGCCGTCCCTGTCCGCCGCCTGACCTTCTTCCCGGACGCGCGCGTCTGGGACCTGTTCGGAACCACGCCATGAGCGCGCCCCTGTTCCTGCTCCGCTCCGACAACGTCGCCGCCCGCCGCATCGGCGACGAGCTGATGATCATGTTCGCGCGCGACTCCTCGCTGTTCAGCCTGAACGAGACCGCGGCGTTGCTGTGGGATGCCGCGGACGGGCGCACGCCGCTGGCGGAGATCGTCGCGCGCGAGCTCTGCCCGCGCTACGACGTGGATCCGGCCACCGCCCTGCGCGATGCCACGGAACTGGCGCACGGGCTGGCGGAGCGCGGCATCCTCCAGGTCGGCGACCGCCCGTTCGCCGGGGGGAGCGACGCCGCATGAGCGTGATGCAGGACATGGGCGCGCGGGCGATGGCGCTGGGCATCCCGCTCAGCGTGCAGCTGGACCTGACCTACCGCTGCAACGAACGCTGCATCCACTGCTACCTCGACCATGAAGACCATGGCGAGATGACCACTGCGGAGATCCTCGGCCTGCTCGACCAACTGGCCGCGGCCGGGGTGTTCTTCCTCAACGTCAGCGGCGGCGAGATCTTCATGCGCCCCGACCTGTTCGCCATCATCGAGCATGCGCGCAAGCTGCAGTTCTCGGTGAAGCTCAAGACCAACGGCGTGATGATCCGCGAGGCCAAGGCCCGCAGGATCGCCGCGCTGGGCGTGGAAGCAGTGCAGATCAGCCTGTATTCGCACGATGCCGCCACCCACGACGAAATCACCAAGCTGCCGGGCTCGTTCAAGCGCACCATCGAAGGCGCGCGCCTGCTCCGCGATGCCGGGGTCAAGGTGATCTTCGCCAACGTGCTGATGCAGCAGAACGCCGATCACTACAAGCAGGTGCAGGCGCTGGCCGCCGAGATGGGCATCCGCTACGAGGTCGACGCCACCATCACCCCGATGATGGATGGCGACCGCGGCATCGTCGCGCTCAACATGGACGGCGGACGGCTGGCCGAGATCATGCACGACACCAGCCTGCTCGGCGACCAGGCCGAGCGCCTGCTGGCCGCGCCGAGCGGCCCGACCCCGCTCGACGAAGCCTACGAGACGCTGCCCTGCAGCGCCGGCCACACCGCCTGCTACGTCTCGCCCTATGGCGACGTGTTCCCCTGCGTGCAGTTCCCCTACAAGGTGGGCAACGTGCGCGAGCAGGCCTTCATCGACATCTGGAAGCATTCGCCGCAGCTCAACGACGTGCGCGCGATCCGGGTCAGCGACCTCGAGGGCTGCTCCAGCTGCGTGCACGGCAGCAGCTGCACCCGCTGCCCGGGGCTGGCCTACCTGGAGGGCAACATGCGCGGACCGTCGATCCAGGACTGCGAGAAATCCTTCGCCCGCACCGGGGTGCCGTCGAAGAACCTGCAACGCAAGCAGGGCCGCGAGATCCCGCTGCAGGTGCTGGTGGCCTGACGGCGGTCAGGGCCGGCGCAAGCGCCGGAAGAACGCGACCGCGCGCGCCCGGTCGCGGGTCAGCAGGTACCAACCCACGCACAAGGCGATGTAGGCGGCCAGCAGCAGCGGGTTCGGCACGTCCAGGCGCATCGCCTGCCCCACCACCAGGCCGCAGGCCAGGCTGAAGACCGTGAGCCAGAAGGCCGCACGCGTGGGCCCGAAGCCGGCGTCCTGCATCATGTGGTGGATGTGGTCGCGGCCCGCGG
>JAFLEC010000119.1 GCA_017302095.1 Lysobacterales bacterium
GCATGATGGAAGGCGCGATCGCGGTGGCCGACCTGACCGTCGGCGACGTCATGGTGTCGCGCGCGCAGATGGTCGCGCTGCCGGCCGACGGCAAGTTCCTCGACCTGATGCGGCAGGTGGTCGAGTCCGGGCACTCGCGCTTCCCGGTGCACGGCGAGGACAAGGACGAGATCCTCGGCATCCTGCTGGCGAAGGACCTGTTGCGCGGGGTGGTCGCCGACAACGGACCCGGCACCATCCGCGAGCTGCTGCGCCCGGCGGTGCTGATCCCGGAATCCAAGAAACTCAACGTGCTGCTGCGTGAGTTCCGGCAGTCGCGCAACCACATGGCGATCGTGATCGACGAGTACGGCGGCGTCGCCGGGCTGGTCACCATCGAGGACGTGCTCGAGCAGATCGTCGGCGACATCGACGACGAGCACGATGATGCCGAGGACGCGAACACGCAGATCGCCGCGCGCGCCGACGGCCAGTTCGTGGTCGAT
This sequence comes from Lysobacterales bacterium, assembly GCA_017302095.1. Taxonomy (GTDB): domain Bacteria; phylum Pseudomonadota; class Gammaproteobacteria; order Xanthomonadales; family Xanthomonadaceae; genus Thermomonas. Next base: position 486 of record JAFLEC010000119.1, read on the forward strand.
GCGCTGACACCGATCGCCGACTTCAACCAGCGCTTCGACGCCGAGTTCGACGACGACGAGTACGACACCATCGGCGGCCTGGTGACCGCCGCCATCGGCCACCTGCCTGAGGCCGGCGAAGAGCTCACCCTGGGCCGCTTCGTGTTCCGCGTCGCCAGCGCCGACGCCCGCCGCCTGCATACCCTGCACGTGGGCATCGATGCGGCTGGCTGAGGTGGCGCGACGGCTGCTGGCGCTGCTGCTGGCGCTGGTCGCCGGGATCGCCCAGGCACAAGCGCCTGCGCAGGCGCCTACGCCGGTGGAGCCGGCATCGCCGCGCATCGGGGTGGTGACGATGGGCCCCGGTGAGATCTTCTGGGAGCGTTTCGGGCACGACGCGATCGTGGTCGAAGACCCGGCCACCGGCGCACGCACCAACTACAACTTCGGCTTCTTCGACCTCGAGGAACCCGGCTTCCTCGGCCGCTTCGTGCAGGGCCGAATGCAGTACATGCTGGTCGCGCTGCCGTTGGAGCAGGACCTCGCCTACTACCGCGACGTCGGCCGCGGCGCCACGGTGCAGTGGCTGGACCTCGATCCCGCGCAGGCGCGGCAGCTGGCCGCCGACCTCGCCGAGAACGCACGGCCGGAGAACGCGCGCTACCGCTACGACTACTACACCGACAACTGCGCGACCCGCGTCCGCGACGCGCTCGACCGTGCGCTGGGCGGGCAGTTGCAACGCACCCTGGTCGGTCGTTCCAGCGGCGACACCTGGCGCAGCGAATCTCTGCGGTTGGCTTCGCCCGCGCCATGGATGTGGCTGGCCTTCGACATCGGACTGGGGCCGCGCGCGGACAAGCCGCTGTCGCGCTGGCAACTGGGATTCATCCCGAGCCGGCTGGCGGAGGGCTTGCGCGAAACCCGCCGCGCCGATGGCCGGCCATTGGTCGCCGGCGAAGCGGTCTTGCTACCGCAACGCCTCCCGCCCGAGCCGCTCGGCAGCGCGCCGCGCATCTGGCTGTGGTTGCTGGCCGGCTTGGCGATCGCCGGGCTGGTGCTGTGGTCGGGCAGCCGCCATCCGCGGGTGCTGGCCGCAGCGGCGGGCCTGTTCTGGCTGGCCTGCGCCGTCCTCGGCAGCGTACTGGCGCTGGGTTGGGCCTTCACCGACCACCAGGCGATGTGGGGCAACCGCAACCTGCTGCTGTTCAGTCCGCTGGCTTGGCTGTTGCTGCCGGGCGCATGGGGGCTGTTGCGCGGGCGCGAGCCCACCGGCCGTTTCAGGGCCGTGCTGGTCGCGCTTGCGGTGCTCGCCGCACTCGCCTGCCTGCCGCTGTGGCTGCAGGTCGAACCCCAGCGCAACGGCCACTGGATCGCCCTGCTGCTGCCGATCCACGCCGCGCTGGCGCGCGCCTGGCGCCGCCCAGCGCCTTGATGGCCCGGGCCTGGCCGGGCAGGATGCCTCGATGAGCACCGAACGCCCCGCCCTCCCCGCCTGCGTCGTCAACTGCGCGGCCTACGACCGCGAGGGCCGGCGTCGCGACGTCAGCCTGGCGCAGATCAGCGACGTGCTGGCGGTCGACGACGGCAGCTTCGTCTGGGTCGGGTTGTACGAACCCCACGAATCCTTGCTCGACACCCTGCAGGAGGAATTCGGCCTGCACGACCTGGCCGTCGAGGATGCGCACAACGCCCACCAGCGGCCGAAGATCGAGACCTACGGCAACAGCCTGTTCATCGCCGCGCACACCGCGCAGGAAGTCGATGGCCACGTCCGCTTCGGCGAGACCCACCTGTTCGTCGGTCCGCGCTTCCTGGTGACCGTGCGCCATGGCGCCTCGCTGAGCTACGCACCGGTCCGCCAGCGCCTGGAGCGCGACCCGGAGATGCTGGCGCACGGACCCAGTGTGGCACTGCACGCGGTGCTCGATTTCGTGGTCGACAACTACCAGCCGATCGTCTCCGCGTTCGGCGGCGAACTCGACGCGCTCGAGCACGACGTGTTCGCCGAAACCTACAAGCGCGGCACCATCCGCAAGCTCTACGAACTGCGCAAGGAGCTGACCCTGATGCGGCTGGCGGTGGCGCCGATGCAGGACATCCTGTCGCAGCTGATGCGCAGCCCGGCGATCCTCATCCCCGACGAGGTGCGTCCGTATTTCCGCGACGTCGAGGACCACGCGGCGCGCGTGCGCGACACCATCGACACCCAGCGCGAGATGGTCTCGGCGGCGATGAACGTCAACCTGTCGCTGGTGACCGTGGCGCAAGGCGAGATCGTCAAGAAGCTGGCCGGCTGGGCCGGCCTGCTGGCGCTACCGACCCTGATCGCGAGCTGGTACGGCATGAACTTCGCGCACATGCCGGAGCTGGAGAAGCCGTATGCCTACCCGGCACTGATCGGCACCGTGCTGCTGGCCTGCGTGGTGCTCTACCGCTACCTGCGCAAGGTGCGCTGGCTGTAGCGATCAGCGCGCGTGGGCGTCGTCCCACTGGTTGCGCCGGCGATCCTTGCCGCTGCGGCGGTCGTCCTTGCCCGGCTCGAAACGGATCATCTCGCGACGATCGGTGCCCTTGCGGCGTTCGCCACCGCGGCGGCGCTCCGGGCCGAGGTAGGGCTGCGGCCTGGGCTGGTCGAACCTGAACATGCTGAGTTCCCCCGATGCGTACCTGCGAAGGGGAACGTGGGGTTCAGCCGGCGCCGGCCAATCCCTGCAGCATTACACCGGTGAGGTAGGCGCAATAGGTGCCGAGCACGTAGCCCAACACCGCCAGCAGCACCCCGACCGGCGCCAATGCGGGATGGAAGGCGCTGGCGACGACCGGGGCGCTCGCGGCCGCGCCGATGTTCGCCTGCGACCCCACCGCCATGAAGAACAGCGGCGCGCGGATCAGGCGGGCGACCAGCAGCATCAGGCCCGCATGCACGGAAATCCAGATCAGGCCCAGCAACAGCAGGAAGGGCTTGTCGGCGAGCGCCTTCAGGTCCATCTGCATGCCGATCGTGGCGATCAGCACGTACAGGAACACGGTGCCGATCTTCGACGCGCCAGCGCCCTCGAGCTGGCGCGCGCGGGTCAGGCTGGCCACGACGCCGATGGTCGTGGCGATCACCACCAGCCAGAAGAACCGCGAATCCAGGCTGTAGTCCTGCAGGCGCCATTCGGCCGGCATCGACTTGATCCAGGCGACCAGCGGTTCGGCGAGGAAATGCGCGATGCCGGTGGCGCCGATCCCGACCGCGAAGATCAGCATCAGGTCGGTCAGCGTCGGGATGCGTGCATGCTGCGCCTGATAGCTGGCCATGCGCTGCTTCAGGGTTTCGATGGCGGAGGTGTCCGCCTTGAGCCAGCGGTCCCACGCGTCCGCGCGCGAGGCCATGAACAGCAGCGTCGCCATCCATACGTAGCCGACGATCACATCGACCGCCGCGAACTGGCCGAACAGGGTGGCATCGACGTCGAACACTTCCTTCATCGCCGCCTGGTTGGCGCCGCCGCCGATCCAGCTGCCGGTCAGAGTGGTCATGCCGCGCCAGGTCTCGCCAGCGACGGTTTCAGGATGCACCACGCCCATGACGGTGAAGGACACCAGCGCACCCAGCATCACACCAACGGTACCGGTGAGGAACATCACCAGCGCCTTCGGCCCGAGACGGGCGATCCCGCCGATGTCCATCGACACGCAGAACAGCACGAGCGACGCCGGCAGCAGGTAGTCGCGCGCCATCGGGTAGAGCCCGGAGCCGGCGCCATCGACCAGGCCGGTGCTGTTGGCGATCGCCGGCAGCAGGTAGCAGGGCAGGATCGCCGGCACCACCGCATAGAACTTCTTCCAGAATCCCCGCTCGCGCGACGCGCCCCAGAACACGAAGCCCAGGATGATCGCCAGCAGCCCGAGGACGGCGGCATCACTGGTGATCAGTGCGGCGGAAGGAGCCGGGGATTCTGGTGCCATGCGGGATTCCTGCGTGGATGCGATGCGTCGCCGGGCGCGGGCCCGGCGACGGCGGGGATCACTGGCCGATGTGCTGCTTCAGCCAGTCGTTCACGGTGTCGTGCCACTGCACGCTGTTCTGCGGCTTCAGCACCCAGTGGTTCTCGTCCGGGAAGTACAGGAACTTCGAGTCCACGCCACGGCGCTGGTGCGCGGTGAACAGCGCGATCCCCTGCTCCACCGGGATGCGGTAGTCGAGCTGCCCGTGGATGACCAGCATCGGCACCTTGAACTCGGCGACGTGGTTGACCGGGTTGAATTGTTCGTACTGCTTGGGGACGTCGTAGGGCGTGCCGCCCTGCTCCCATTCGGTGAACCACAGCTCTTCGGTGGCGTAACCCATCATGCGCTGGTCGAACACGCCGTCGTGGCTGACCAGGCACTTCCACGGCGCATTCCAGTTGCCGGCGATCCAGTTGACCATGAAGCCGCCGTAGCTGGCGCCGAGCGCGCAGGCCTTGCCGCCGTCGAGGAAGGCGTACTTCTGCTGCGCCGCGGCCCAGCCCTTCTGCAGGTCTTCCAACGGGCGGTCGCCCCAGTGGCCGCTGATCGCGTCGGTGAACTTCTGGCCGTAGCCGGTGCTGCCGTGGAAGTCGATCATCACCACCGCGTAGCCCTGCCCCGCGTAGGTCTGCGGGTTCCAGCGGTAGCTCCAGCCGTTGCCGAAGCTGCCCTGCGGGCCGCCGTGGATCAGGAACGCGACGGGGTACTTCTTGCCGGGCTGGTAATTCCACGGCTTGACCACGTAGCCGTGGACGGTTTCGTTGTTCCAGCCGACGAAGGTGAACTGCTCGAAGTCGCCCCAGGCCACGTCCGGCAGCATCTCGGCGGCGGTCGGGGTGATCGCGCGCAGCGGCGCGTTGCCGTCGGCGCTGGTGGCGTAGACGACGTCGCCGGACTTCAGCGAATTGCGCGACACCGCCAACGTCGGACCGGCGAGGTCGAACGCGGACACGCTGCCGTCCTTCACCACCGTCTCGACTTCACCGTTGGCCAGCGACACCCGGAACAGCGGATGCTGGCCCAGCTCCTGCGCCGTGGTGTAGAGCCACTGGCCATCGGCCGACAGGGTGATGCCGTCGGCGGAGGCATCCCATTTCGGCGCCAGCTCCCTGGCCTTGCCGGTCGCCAGGTCCATCGCCATCAGCGCGAATCGATCGGCCTCGAAGCCCGGACGCGACATCGCGCGGTAGTACAGGGTCTTGCCGTCCGCGCCGAACACCGGGCCGGCATCCCAGGCCTTGTTCGCGGCGGTCAGGTTGCGCGCGCCGCTGCCATCGGCGTTCACCAGCCAGATGTCGAAGTTGGTGTTCCACGGCTCCTCGCGGTCGGCCTGGCGCACGCTCATCGCCACCGACTTGCCGTCGGGCGACCACGCGAAGTCGGAGAGGTCGCCGAACGGCTTGGACGGGATGTCGCCGGCGATGTCGCCGCTCAGCAGGGTCGCCGCCTTGATCATGCCCTCGCCACCCAGCTTGGCCGCGAACACGCGGTTGAGGCGGCCGTCGTTCCAGGTGTCCCAGTGGCGGATGAACATGCGGTCGAAGACCATGCCGCTGGACTTGGTGGCCTCGACCTCGTCGAGTTGCTTCTTCGTGCACGCGAGGTCCGCCTTGCAGGCCGGGAACACCGCCAACGCCAGCGCCACCTGGCTGCCGTCCGGCGACAGCTTGTAACCGTCGACGTCGACCGCGGTGTCGGTCAGGCGCTGCGGCTCGCCGCCGGCGAGCGGCATCGCGTACAACTGCATCGAGCCCGACTTCGCACTGAGGAAGTACACGGTCTTTCCATCCGGCGAGAACGCTGGCGAATTGACGCTCCAGCCGTCCGGCGTCAGCCGCGACGGCGGGCGCATGTCGCGCGTGGCCAGGTTGCGGATCCACAGCGAGGTGCTGGACTTGTTGCTGTCCTTGTCGACCACGCGCTTGGCGAACACCAGTACGCGCCCGTCCGGCGACAGCGTCGGCGAGGAATGGCGGTCCATGTAGGCCATGTCGCGCACGGCGAAGCCGCGGGCAGCGTCGGCCACGGACGGCAGCGACAACGCGAGGGCGAGCGGGAGGATGGCGAGGCGAAGGTTCATGGCGGTGTCCGTGATGCGGAATGACGTACTGCGCGACAGGAAAGCGCCCGCGGCATGCGCGGGCGCGGATGGATCAGGCGTTCGGATT
>JAFLEC010000012.1 GCA_017302095.1 Lysobacterales bacterium
GCACCGAGCAGGAATTCAAGCGGGGGGCGATCTTCCACCTGATCGAGCCGGACGTGCACCAGGAGATCTATGGCCTGCCCGAGTACATCGGCGCCATCCAGTCGGCGCTGCTGAACGAGGCCTCGACGCTCTTTCGCCGCAAGTACTACATCAACGGCAGCCACGCCGGCTACATCCTCTACGTGAGCGATGCGGCCCAGGACATCGACGACATCAACAAGATGCGCGACGCCCTGAAGGCCAGCAAGGGGCCGGGCAACTTCCGCAACCTGTTCCTGTACTCGCCCAATGGCAAGAAGGACGGGATCCAGCTGATCCCGATCAGCGAGGTGGCTGCCAAGGACGAGTTCCTGGGCATCAAGGACGCCACCCGGGATGACGTGCTCGCGGCGCACCGCGTGCCCCCGCAGCTGCTTGGAATCGTGCCCAAGAACGCCGGCGGATTCGGGTCGATCGCCGACGCGGCCAAGGTGTTCGTCAAGAACGAGCTGGCGCCCCTGCAGGCACGCTTCCTCGAGCTGAACGAGTGGATGGGGCAGGAGGTGGTTGCCTTCGACCAATACGAGATCCCGAGCGACGGCAAGTAGCTCAACGCCACCACCATGAACGAGAAAGGCCGCCCAACCGGGCGGCCTTTTCGTTGTGGACAACCCTCAGACGCTGAGGCTTTCCCCGGCCTTGGCGAAGCCGACCCATCGCCCGGTGCCGTCGATGCCGCGGTTGGCCAGCTCCCGGCGCGCCAGGTCGGCCACGGACACGTCGCCGTGGTGGATGGCCAGTAGGAATCGGGTGTCGAGCACCTGCAGCTGCTCGGCGAGATCCTGGCTGATCGATTGCGAAGGGTAGCGGGGCATGGCGGGCGTCCTGGCGGCGTGGGACCGCAGTGACGCTCGAAGGGCTCCAGATCGCAAGCGGTGGCCGCTGGGCCGGGCCAGCCGGACGGGGGGGCGGCTGCACCCCGGCGCGCGCGCTTGTCCCCACGCCACGCCTGCGGGCTTCGTGTGCCGGTTCTGACTCAGATGCGTGCGCCCCACCAGAGCACCCCCTCCGCGCGACGCAGCGGGCCTCGCGATGGTCTCCGGGGATGTCGGTAGGCAGACGCGGAATGACGCTACCAGACCCGTTTCACGCGCATCTGGTGGCATGCAGCGCTCGATTCGGAACGCGGCCAGCCGGGTCGGCCGTCGGAAATCGGTAACCAAGGTAACCAGATAGCGCGGAAAGCCACGAAACCCGCATGGGCGCTACGTCTCACGCAGCAAGCGAAGAGGTAACTTTTCGGTAATCTGAGGTAACCCCAGAGGTAACCAAATCGTAAGCCACTGATTTCATTGGCCAGATTCGTCAGCCTTGGTCACTCTTCTGAGAGGTAACCAATTACCTTCAGGTTACCTAAATAGTTACCTTTGAATATGACACACAAGTCATTGAAATATCTAGAAAAACAACGGTCTTTTAATCCGTGGTTACCTAGGTTACCTCTTTCCGACGCCCCCAGACATTGGGAGCCGTACATCCAGTGACGGCCGCTGGCCAGCTCAGCGATCGCGATCGCCGGAGACAGCGATGGCGCCCACTGGCAGCTGCCGCAGCGGGGTAGGGGTGATCTAGGAGCTAGGCCTGGTGCGGCTTAGCGGGAAACCGCGCGCATCAGGGAGCGCCCGCGAATGCGCGGCAATCTCACGCTCCATCGCAGGACGATGCGGGGGTTAGGGTCGGGAACCCGTGGGGACGCCACCTCAAGACCGAAGCACGAGAAGCCGCCGCAAGGCGGTTTTTCGTTTGGCGGTCGTGTGTTGCGTGCCGGGCGATTCATGCCGGTCGCGATCCAGTCCGCGACACCACTGCCGGAACGATTTCCGACGTTCGCACGCGCTGCCGACCGACAACGCACTGGACAATCCACCTACGGAATTGAATCCGTCGATGGGCCAGGCTGGCAGCACTCGAGAAGGAGGTTGTGTCGATGTCGATCATCCGGATCCTCGCGGTCGCATGCGTGGCCGCCTCTGCCGTGTTCCCGCCCGCAGCGTCCGGTGCCGAGTTGCATCGCTGCGTGTCGCCGCGAAACGTGGTGGGTTACCACGCGACGGCTTGTCCGCAGGGGCATCGCCAAGTCGGTACAGTCGATTACGTACCCGTACCGGACAGCATCGCGCGCCCGGCCTCCAGGCAACGGGGAACCGCACGCACCGGGAGGTCGTCGCGAGCAGCGCGTTCGAGCGGTGCGGTTCGCACCAGGCATGCCCTGACGAGGAATGATCGATGCCGCATCGCCAAACAGCAACGCAGACTTGCGGAGGAACGAATCGGGCTGAGGCGCACTTATGCGGATCTGGGCAAACTCGATGCGCCCGTGCGTACCGCATGCGATGGCTATTGACCTTCGGGCAAGCGGATGGGAATTCAGCGGGATGCGGGGTTCGGCATTCCTATAATTCGCATAATGTCTATTATGTTCGTCGGTGGGCAGCCCGTTGGTGTGGAATCCCGACGTTGGCATGATCCTTGCCCGGCGCTAGGTTGCGCGCCCCTCACGCGAAGGATCGCCCATGCCCTGCTGCATGTACTGCAAGCGCGAGACCACGGAAGCGCATGCCCTCCGGGTCATCTACAACCACCACAGCCTGCACGCAGATTGGACAGGCTGGCGCATGGCGGGCCGGTGGCTGGTGTCCCCAATCGGGGAACGGATCGACGCCAGCGAACTGCTGGCGATACTCAGGACCCGAAAGACGGAACGGTTAAAAGCGGTCAGCAGTAGTGCGGTCAGTAAGCGCCCAATCCGTCCTTGCCATAGGCCGCCACAGATCCGAACGATGATGCGCCACCAGAGGCAGGAGCGGGCGCAGGTGGAGCCGCGCCCATAGCCGCAGGGCTCTGCCCTGCACCCTGCCCCGGTGCCTTGTCTGCCCGCTCGCGCTTGGAGCCGCCAGCGTCGAGAAAATGCAAGGGGATACCCTTCGCCACCATCCGCACGCACTCGTCCTGAGCGATGTCCAACTGCTCCCCCTTGTCGTTCCACATGCGACAGCCACGAGGCGAATCAATGTAGCCCACGATGCGGGGCGTGGGCGTGGCGTTGAGTGACGTATAGATGCCAGTCGGAGGCGCAACAGGCAGCGACTCGACCGACACAGGCGCAGGCGGCACGCCGGGCGCTCCGCGCCCCTCGGCTTGTGCCGCCTGCTGCGCCTTGGGTTCGTCATCGGATGACGGTTGGACCCACTTCCAGATGCCCCACACCATGAGCATAACCACGACCATGACCGACAGGCCGGACCAGAGCTTGCCCGGGATTCTGAACTTGTAGGTCGCCGTGTGCAGCGTCGCAGAGTGGTAGCGATCATAAAGATCACCGGGGAACGACCAGATTTCTTCCTCGGCCTTGTCGCGGGCCCGCTCGTCGTAAGGATCGGGCTGGACCCGCGTCCATTTCACTGTGCCGGCGCGCTGGAGACCAAGCGCGCGATTCATGTGGATATGCTCGCCGACAAGCTGGCGCACATTGTGATGGACCTTGGACGGCCACTGGGTCACGAACACCAGATCGAAGCCGCGATGCCGATGCGTTGACATCGCACGAATGCGAGGATCGCGCGACTCCCCCGGCTGGCCCGTGCCGGGAAACAGGACGCCGTAACGCGCAAGCTCCGGGGTGTTGCCGTCCGCATGCGCTTCGTCGTACACGACATAGGACCCGTCCGGCAGCTTGGTCCAGTCGTTATCCTCAGGCAACCGCTCGAACCAATCGAACGCCTTTGGATTCTCTTCGAGCGTCGCCCCTGCAATGTTGGTGAAGAAGCGGCGCGGCTTCTCCTTGCCGGCCTTGACCGCTTCCGCATTGCGATCATGCTCACGGCGCGCGATATCGAGAGCCTTCAGCGTCTTGCCGTTACCGGGCGCGCCCGAGATCAAGATCATCATTTCGCCACCGCCTTTTTCAGACCGACGCGGGCCGCGTTGATCATGGTGCGGGTCAAGATCGCGGAACCGATTGCGCCAAGCGCGACGCCGACGCCGCCCATCGCCGCAACCGCCGCTAGATCGCTGCCAAGACCACCCGAGGCGGACGCGACAGCATCGAGACCCGCAGAAACCACCGGGACCATCACGGCACCAGTCGTCAACGCGAGCCCGGCGCCCGACAATACGCGACCGGCAGCATCGCCCAAGAGCGAGACGAGAAGGAGTTTAAGCGCACTAAACATTGTTGTTCCTCAGGCCCGCGAGGATGAACGCCGACAGGATCAAGCCGCCGAGAATCACGACCGGGCGAAGCATGACGGCGAGGTCGCAAACCGGCTGATAGGAGAATTCGAGGTCAGTACCCCAGACGCTTACCGACTCAGGTGCAGGACAGGAACCGTCGTCGGCAATGCCGGGGGTGAACTCCTGCTGTTCGGCAACGTCCTCGTCCCACTCAGGCTTCACCGGGGTAGTTTCCTCGGGCGGGGCCTTGTACCAGTCGATGAAGTCGCACACGACCTTCGCCCACTCGCAGAAGGCCGGAAGCTCCGAACCAGTGGGATCGGGTTGCGGCTCCGGGCCGCCGGGTTCTTCCTGTCCCGGCTCGACTTCCTCGCCCTCCACTTCCGGCTGGGTGCCGGTCTGCTGGCCGATGGTGCCAGCGAGCGAATTGAGCGCGGCCTGAATCTCGGGGTACTGATGCGGCTTGCCCGAGGTGTCGTGAAGCATGGTGTAGAGGTTGGCCGGGTTGTTGGCGATGGATTCGGCCATTTCCTGCTCGGTCACTACCGTGGCTTCGCGGTACTCCGGGGTGTGGTAGGTGAAGGGCTTCGTGGTGCGAGGCCCGGCGTTGACTTGATGGGTAATGGTGCCGTTCGGGAGCTTTGCCTGTAGGTAGACGCGGCTGTTTTGCACGTAAGCGTGCGTGACAGCGGCAGGCGGCAAGGTGTCGTCAATGATTTGACTGCGACCCCACGCGGCCAATTGCTCCGCATTGTCGCTGCAATATGTCCCGCCGATTGCAAGCTGGGCCGGCTCGAAGCACCAATAGGTCGGCCCGGTCAACTCACGGTCGGGAACGCCGTCCCCTTTGTTGAACCAGTCGCCATCACGCACCCAGCCCGCAAGATCGGCAGCAGTCATGGCAAGACCGATGTAGGGCGAGAAGCGCACCACTCCGCGCATACCAGCCTTGGCGGCAGCCCCAAGCGTGCCCCACCCCACCGTCGCGGGCACCGAGTAATAGGCGCGGCGCTCGGTCTCGATCAAGACAGCGTTGAGCAAGCCGGAGACGCCGGCAGGACCACGGGACAGCCCCGTGACAGACGTTGCAACGAGAGAACCCGGCGGGGTCTGTGCTGAGACCTGGCCTACGCCGAACACCAGCGCGGCGAGCAGCAAGACGTGGATCAATCGTCGAAAAGGATGTACAGCGCGAGAATCCCGACGCATAGAAGTAGCCACCCGATCATTGTTGAACCCTCACATGGAGCAAGGGCGAGGCCGAAGCCCCGCCCCTGCGGTTGTTGCGATCAACCGAAGATCGCGCCCTTCATCCACTTCCAGCCCACCGCGATCGCAGCGGGGGCCAGCTTGGCGGCACCGATCGCGGCGACGCCGGCGCTGATCAGGGCAAGGGAGGTGACGGCATCGGAAACATCCATTGTGTAGCTCCTTGGTTGAGGTGCATGCGGATCACATGCGGACGGAACGGCCTACGAATTTCCACGCCCACGCAATCGCAAACACCAGCGCAATACGTGAGAGCAGCACCAGAGCATCGGCCGAAGAAAGCTCTGGAAAATCGGTGCGTTCGACCCACGCCGCGACCACGCAGGTGCCCGTGGACGTGTCGTAGGTGGTGCACTCGTAGACGCGGCGAGGGTCGAACATGGAAAGGTCTCCCGACTCAGCGAGCCGGCTTGTGATCGCCTACCGGAACGAGGTCGTAGTAACGCTTGAGCGTCAGCGAGCCGTACTCGTTCAGGGCGAAGGACTTCGGGTCGATGTCGTACTCGCCGGCCTTGTACGGCGGTCGGTTGCCGAGGCCGACGCGGAACGGCAGCGCATGCCCGTTGCCGAGATCGAGATCGACGTATTGGGAGCGGATGATGGAACCGGTCTTGCCGTTGGTCTCTTCATCGACCACAGCGGACTTCACGAGGCAGCGGGGCATAGTTGTTCCCTCAGGAGTTGATATAGGCGCTCGCCTTTGGCGACTCCGCGAAAACGTCCGGGCGAGCCTTCACGGACGACGCGGTGTTGCATGAAGTCCACCCAGCTACCGCCGAAGGCTTCAAGCAGAACATTGAGAGAGGGGCCGACTTGACGGCGCAGGTACTCGACCATGGCCTCACCCGTGGCTTCGACCTGCGCGCGCTCGGTCTTGATGCGGGTGCAGGCGTCGGGCGCAACATCGAGCAGCAGATCTGCGAGTACGTCGTATGCACCGCGAAGAAAGGCCATCGGATCATTCACGATGGAGAGCGGCACTTCACCATGCTTGCCGTAGAGGCGAACTTCAGAGCGAACCCACGGCGAATCCTTGAAGCCTAGCTGTTTGCCCTTCTCGTAGACGCACAGCTCTTTGTGGCCCTTGCTGCCGACGTAGAGCGTGCAGCCGGTGCCGCACCCCTCATCGTCAATGAAGCGCCACTTGGGTGGCGTGCCACCCTGCATGAAAGCCCTGTCACGGGCCAGCTGGCGCAGCTTGCGCACGTCGAGGGTTTCCCCGGTGTAGTCGTCCCATGCAACGTCACAGCGCGAAATGCGCGCCCCGAGGCGTTCAAGCTGAGCTTGCACATTGGACCAGTTGCGGACGAGCTTGCAGCCAGTACCGGAAAGCGAAATGCACACGGTATTGCCGTTGCTGCCGCGCCCTGCCCTGCCGACCATTTCGCCCTCGCGGTCGAGGATCACGGCAGAGTGGTCGTAGAACTGCCACCGCTTTTCCTGCCACTGAGTCGCCCAGGCGGTGTCATTGAAGGAGAAGAGGGTCTCAAGCAAGTGATCAAGGCGGGCCAATCCGGCGTCCTCGCACTTGGTGACGCTAATGACTACCGTCAGGTAATCCACCAAGGCGGTAGCCTTTTGGCCCGTGTTACTACCCGGGCCATCGCCCGGTTTCCCCGGGCGTTCCGGTGAAAAGCCCCCGTCAGACATCACAGCAAGCCCCCGGCATGGAACTCCAAGAAGCGCTTGACGAGGATGACCAACGAGGACAGCCACAAGCCGGCGAGGACCACCAGCATTGCGGCAGCGAGGTCGAGTAGTGCGTACATGAAGCCCCCCTTCATGGATGCAACCCGGGCGGACTAGGAGGCGGCGGAGGCGGGACCGCCTTTCGCCCTAGCGACCCGCCCGGGTGGCGTGGTCGTGTCTAGCAACCGCTAGATGACGTGCATGTAAAGTGTTCGCTAGTCCACCTGTCAAGGCTTCGCTAGATGATCGCAGCAAATAAATTGCTTGACAAAGCGCGCGATGCCTGTTCCCTGAGCAGCGACGCGCTGTTAGCGGAACGACTGGAGGTTTCTAGGCAGCAACTTTCGCGCTGGCGAAAAGGTCACGACCCGATGCCAGAGGATCAAATCGCGCGAATTGCGCGAGTAGCGCACGGAGACGCGGGGGAATGGCTGGTGCTGATCGAAGCCGAACAGGCACGCGGTGAAGCACGAAAGGCCTACGGGTCGCTGGTGAAGCGACTAGGAATCGCTGCCCTACTGGCAATCGCCAGCACGCCGGCACTCGCGTCGAATTTCGCCGTAATTCCGCGCAGTGTCTATTATGTTAAAATTGGATGCGCTCTCTGTAGCGCACGGGAACTGCTTCGGAATCATTCGCCTCGCCCACTTCTGCGGCACCGGCTGCTGTGCTGGACCAGACTTCACCAGAAAAGCGCGTACAGCGCGGCAAGGATCCCGAGTACGGCAAGTGCTCCGATGTTGAATCCGCTGTCGGTGGCATACGACACGTCACGGGTCTCGATGACATCCTTGGCCGGCGCGTGTCGGGTCAGCAACGAGACCGCCACGGCCAACGCCAGCGCCAGCAGGAACACCAGGCCCACGCGATCGATGAATGGCAACGCGGGCCAAGCCAGCTTGAGGACGATTGACAGCGCGAACGACCCGATGGCTGCGGCGAGCGCGCCGGATTCATTGGCGCGCTTCCAGAACAGCCCGAGCACGAAGATCACCACGATGCCCGGGGTGAAGAACCCGGTGTACTCCTGGATGTACTGGAACGCCTGGTCGAAGCTGCCCAACAGCGGCTTCGCAGCGAGGATGCCGGCCACGACCGCGACGACAGCAGCGATGCGTCCGACGCGCACCAGCCGCTGTTGGTCGGCCTGCGGTCGCATGCGCGCGTAGAAGTCGAGCGTGAAGATGGTGGCGATGGAATTGATCTTGGAGGCCAGCGAGGCCACGATCGCGGCCACCAGAGCAGCGAACACCAGGCCCAGGATGCCGGTCGGCAGCAGGCGCATCATCGTCGGATACGCCTGGTCGGGCTTGTCCAGATCCGGCGCCAGCATGACTGCCGCGATCCCGGGCAATACCACGATCACCGGCATCAGCAGCTTCAGGAAGGCTGCGAACAGCACGCCCTTCTGCGCCTCTCCGATGTCCTTGGCGGCCAGTGCGCGCTGGATGATGTATTGGTTGAAGCCCCAATAGCTCACGTTCATGATCCACATGCCGCCGAGCAGCACGCTCAGACCCGGCAGGTCCTTGTAGAACGGGTTGTCCTTGTCGAGAATCATCTCGAAGTGGCCAGGTTGCTCGGCCCACAGGCGCTGGAACCCGGCGACGATGCCGGCGCCCTCGCCGATCTTGCCCAGGGTCAGCGCCGCCACCAGCAGGCCGCCCAGCACCAACAGCGTGACCTGCACGATGTCGGTCAGCGCCACCGCCTTCAGCCCGCCGTACAACTGGTACAGCAGCGCGAATACGCCGATCAGCACCACGGCGAGCATCTGGTCCATGCCGGTCACTTGCGACACCGCGATCGCACCCAGCCACAGGATCGAAGTCACGTTGACGAACACGTACAGGCCGAGCCAGAACACCGCCATGAGCGTCCTGATGCGGCTGCCGTAGCGTTGCTCGAGGAACTGCGGCATCGTGTAGATGCCGTTGCGCAGGAATACCGGCAGGAACCACTTGCCGACGATCAGCAACGTCGCTGCAGCCATCCATTCGTAGGATGCGATGGCCAGGCCGATGGCATAACCCGACCCGGACATCCCGATGATCTGCTCGGCCGAGATGTTGGCCGCGATCAGGGACGCACCGATCGCCCACCACGGGAGCGACTTGCCCGCGAGGAAATAGTCCTTCGCATCCTTCTGGTGCCCCGCTTCCTCGCGGGAGACCCATTGCGCCAGGACGAAGATGCCGGCCAGGTAGGCCAGCACGATGGCGATGTCCACGGTTCCAAGACCCACTGCCCCACTCCTGTGCTGCGGTTAGGCCGGCCGGCGCGAACTCCCTTCGCATCGGCCGGCGGACGAATCGCATGCCGCGACTCGCGAAGGATGGTCGATGCGGACGCCGCCCTGCCCCGCATCATGCCTGCTACCGGTCCGGGCAGGCGACCGTCGCTTGCGCTTCGTTCAAGGCCCCCAGTGCGACGCGGGACACCGAGAGGCGCAGCGCTGCCGCACTTTCCAGCACGGGAACCTGCATCAGCTTGCCCACGTCGGCGCCCGCGGCGGCGAAGCATTTCAACGGCACGCCGACCACCTTCCATTCACCACCCGGCAGCGCGGCCAGGGCCGGCTGCAAGTCCACCCGGCCAGAGCAGCCCTCGCCGCAGCCCACGCCCAGCCAGACCGGTGCGGTCACTTCGCTGTCGCGGCGCAGGGTCAGCTGCAACTGCACGTCGCCATTGCTTTCGCGGGTGGCATCCAGCGGTCTGGCGGATGCCAGCAACCAGCGAGCCGGCCTGCTGCCCGACCACGTCAGCCGGCGTGCGTCCTCCTGTGCCTTGTGATCCACCGCGGCCATCGACAGGCTGCCATCGGCCAATGCCACCGGCATCGTGGTGGCCGGCATGTCGGCCTGCCCGGCATTGGACAGCAACATGCGGGTGCCCAGTGCAGGCTTGCCCTTGGCGAAGAACACGCCGCTGGCGGATTGTTCGCCGTCGATGCCGGAGGTTTCCGGCAATGGCGCCAGTTCGCCCTTGTCGGCATAGCGCAGGCCGTATCCGAACTTGAACAGCGGGTCGTAGTCCTTCTGCCCGACGTTGTTGGCGTACTGGTCGGCGCGTCGCGGCCAGCTGAAGCTGAGCCGGCCCTTGAAATCGTGCTGCACGCTGCCATCGGCCTTGCGCAGCAACACGTCGGCGATGCCTGCGCCTTCCGAGCCCGGCAGCCACGCCGCAACGAACGCATCGGACGCATTGATCTCCCGGTTCATCCACAACGGGCGCCCGCTGAGGAACACCGATACCACCGGGATCCCTTCGGCCTTCAGGCGCTTGATCAGGTCGAGGTCGGCATCGTTGCCGGGCTTGTACAGCAGGTTGGGGATGTCGCCCTGGAACTCGGCGTAGGGATTTTCGCCGAACACCACGATGGCGACGTCGGGCTTGGTCGCGTACTTGCCGTCGACCGCGAACTCGGCACTCCCGCCGGCGGCTCCCGCCTGCGCAGCGATGCCTTCGTAGATGGTGTCGGCATTCGGGAAATCCCTGCGCTTGGTGCCCGTGCCTTGCCAGTTCAGCGTCCAGCCGCCGGATTGCTTGCCGACATCGTTCGCCCCATCGCCCGCAACGAGAATCCGTAGCTGGGGTCGCAACGGCAGCACGCCGCCATTGTTCTTCAGCAGCACCAGCGATTCGCGCACGGCCTGTCGTGCGATGGCGCGATGCGCGGGCGCGCCCAGCAGTTCGAATTTGCCGCCAACCGCACGCTGCGAGGGCTTGCCGGCTTCGAACAGGCCCAGCCGGAACTTCACGCGCAGGATCCGGCGCACGGCATCGTCCAGGCGCTCACGGCCGATCGTGCCGGCCTTCGCCGCGGCCAGCGTGGTCTCGTAGAAGCCCTTCCAGCTATCCGGTGCCATCGCCATGTCCAGGCCGGCATTGATCGTCGCCGGGCAGTCGTCGTTCTTGCAGCCCGGGACCTGGCCATGGCCGTTCCAGTCGCCGACCACGAAGCCGCCGAATCGCATCCGCCCCTTCAGCGCATCCGTGAGGTACGGCTTGTTGCCGTGCATCTTCACGCCGTTGACGCTGTTGAACGAGGCCATCACCGTCTGCGCGCCGGCCGCGATCGCGGTCGGATAGCCGGCGGCGTGGATGCGCACCAGCGTCGCTTCGTCCACCGCGGTATCGCCCTGGTCCTTGCCGCCGGCGGTGCCACCGTCGCCGAGGAAATGCTTCGCCGATGCGATCACATGGCGGCCGTCGAGGAAGTCCTTGGAACCGACCTTGCCCTGCAGGCCTTCGACCATCGCGCCGGCATAGCTCGCCACGACTTCGGGCGACTCCGAATATCCTTCGTAGGCGCGGCCCCAGCGGTCGTCCTGCGGGACCGCGACGGTCGGGCCGAACGCCCACTCCATGCCGGTGACGCGGGTTTCGAGTGCGGTGACCTCGCCGATCCTGCGCATCAGGTCGGGGTTGCGCATCGCCCCGAGCCCGATGTTGTGCGGGAACAGCGTCGCGCCGACGATGTTGCTCTGTCCGTGGACGGCATCGATGCCATACAGGATCGGGATCGCCTTGCCGCCCTGCGAGGTGTCCATCGAGGCTTCCCAGAACGCATCCGCCTGTGCAAGCCATTGCGCCGGGGTGGCGTCGTACTTGCCGCCCGGGTCGGAATTGCCGCCGGCCAGAACCGAACCGAGCCGGTACTTGCGCACGTCCTCGGGGGTGATGCTGGCGATGTCGCCCTGCACCAGCTGGCCGACCTTCTCTTCCAGCGTCATGCTGGCGAGCAGCGCATCGATGCGGGCTTCCAGCGCGGGATCGGGGGGCAACGGCCATTGCACGTCAGGCCATGGGGAAGCGTCGGCCGCGCGCGGGGCGGGTGCCTGCCCTGCCCCGCTGCAGGCCGCCAGCGCTGCGCCCAACGCTGCCGCCAACGCGGTCAGGCGCATGATCGTCGAATGCATGGCGCTCATCCTTCCATCTGCTCCAGTTCCTTGCCCTTGGTCTCGTGGATGTAGCGCTGGACGAGGAAATAACTGATCACCGCGCACACGGCATAGAAGGTGTAGCTCGTCGCCAGGCCCAGGCCCGATGCCATCACCGGGAAGCTCTGCGCGATCAGGTAGTTGGCGAACCACTGGGCGAAGCCGCATACCGCCAGCGCCGAACCGCGGATCTGGTTGGGGAACATCTCGCCCAGCATGACCCACATCACCGGGCCCCAGGACACGTTGAAGAAGATCACGTACAGGTTCGCGGCGATCACCGCGACTATGCCGAGTTGTTGCGACAGCACCAGCTTGCCGGCCGGATCCAGGGTGCCGTGGCTGAAGGCGTAGACCATCGCGAACAGGGTCACGGCCATGCCCGCCGAACCGATCAGCAGAAGCGGCTTGCGCCCGATCCGGTCGATCACCGCGATCGTCACGAAGCAGGCTGCGATCGACACCACGCCGGAGCCGATGTTGATCAGCAGTGCGTCGGCCTCGGTGAAACCCGCCAGCTGCCACAGGGTCGATCCGTAATAGAAGATCACGTTGATGCCGACCAGCTGCTGGAACACCGCGAGCAGCAGGCCGGCCCATACGATCGCGCGGATGCCGAGGAAGCCGCGGCCGCCGGCGGGCGTCAGCACGTCGCGCAGGCGTGGCCGGTGGTCGCTCGAGAAGCTGGCCTGGATCTCGGCGAGCTTGGTCGAGGCCTCCGCGGGACCGAACAGGCGGGTGAGCACGGAGGACGCTTCCTCGTTGCGCCCCTTCGAGACGAGGTAACGGGGGCTTTCCGGGATGAAGAACAGGGTGACCAGGAACACCGCCGCCGGCACCGCCTGCATCAGGTACATCCAGCGCCAGGCCTCGATCCCGGCCCAGTAGGGCTGGGTGGAGCTGCCCGCAGCGGCCGCCAGGTAGTAGTTGACCACGAAGGCCAGGGTCAGGCCGGTGATGATCATGATCTGCTGCGCCGTGGTCATGCGTCCGCGGATGGCGGCCGGCGCGACTTCGGAGATGTACGCGGGCGAAAGCACCGAGGCTGCGCCCACCGCCATGCCGCCGAGGATGCGCGCCAGCACGAAGATGACGTGGTCGTGGGCCATGCCCTGGACCAGCGCGCCGGCCAGGAACAGCACGGCGGCCAGGCGCATGACGTTGCGACGGCCCATGCGATCGGCCAGGGTGCCGGCGAAGAAGGCGCCGATGAAACAGCCGATCAGCAGCGACCCGACCGTGAAGCCGAGCCCTGCTTCATCCAGCGCGAAGGCGCTTTGCAGCCCCGGTTGGGTGCCGTTGACGGCACCGCTGTCGTAGCCGAAGAGCAGGCCGCCGATGGTGGCCACGCAACTGATGAGCAGGATGAAGCCGGTGTTGCCGCCGCCGCGCGCGGCGCCTTGGGTGATGCTGGACATGTCGTTCCCTCCCAGGAATCGGTTCGCCGCGGTCAGCGCAGCAGGTACTGGTTGAGCAGGTTCTCGTAACGCTCCTGCTTGCCGCTGGTTTGCGTCGGTTCGCCCTGCGCCGCGGCGATCGCATGCAGCTCCGCCAGCGACAGCTTGCCGGTGGCGAAGTCCAGGCCATCGCCGTGGTCGAAGCTGGCGTACCGCGCCTTGCGCCAGGCTTCCCAGGGCGAGTCGTGGAGCAGCACGTGCGCGACCTCGAGGCCCCGCGCGAAGGCGTCCATGCCGCCGATGTGGGCGATGAACAGGTCCTCCATGTCGGTGGATTCCCGGCGCGGCTTGGCGTCGAAGTTGAGTCCGCCGACCAGCCCGCCCTGGCGCAGGACCACCAGCATCGCGCCGACGGTGTCGTAGAGGTCGGTCGGGAACTGGTCGGTGTCCCAGCCGTTCTGCGCATTGCCGCGGTTGGCGTCGATGCTGCCCAACAGGCCGTGGTCGCTGGCCACCTGCAGGTCGTGCTCGAAGGTATGGCCGCTCAGGGTGGCGTGGTTGGCCTCGATGTTGAGCTTGAAGTCGCGTTCCAGTCCGTGCTGCTTCAGGAAGCCGGCCACGGTGGCGGAGTCGAAGTCGTACTGGTGCTTCATCGGTTCCATCGGCTTGGGTTCGATG
This sequence comes from Lysobacterales bacterium, assembly GCA_017302095.1. Lineage (GTDB taxonomy): Bacteria > Pseudomonadota > Gammaproteobacteria > Xanthomonadales > Xanthomonadaceae > Thermomonas. Next base: position 14,189 of record JAFLEC010000012.1, read on the forward strand.
AAGAAGCTGCCGGTGAAACCGATGCTGCGGCCATGGTCGCGGGCCATCGCGAGGAATCGCCCGAAGTGCGCCAGTTCGCGCTTCATGTCGGTGTTGTGCAGGCTGGCATAGCCCTCCCGGCCACCCCAGAACACGTAATGTTCGCCCCCGAGTTCGACCGTGGCCTCCAGCGCTGCCTTGACCTGCACGGCAGCCCGGGCGACGACCTTGAAATCGGGGTTGGTGGCGGCGCCGTTCATGTAGCGCGGATGGCTGAAGAGGTTGGCAGTGCCCCACAGCAGCCTGATGCCCGTGGCCTGCTGCCGTTCCTTGGCCAACGCGACCATGTGCCGCAGGTTGGCTTCGTATTCGCCGATGTCGTCGGCATCCGGGGCCAGGTCCACGTCGTGGAAGCAGTAGTACGGGACCCCCAACTTGCTGATGAACTCGAACGCGGCATCCACCTTGGCCTCGGACGTGGCCATCGGGGTCGCGCCTTCCCAGGGGAAACGGCGAGTGCCCGGGCCGAACGGATCGGCGCCGGCATTGCAGAACGTGTGCCAGTAGCAGACCGCGAAGCGCAGGTGGTCGCGCATGGTCCTGCCGCCGATGATCCTGTCGGCGTCGTAGACCTTGAACGCCAGCGGGTTGTCCGAACCGGGGCCCTCGTAGGGGATGCGGCCGATGCCGGGGAAGTACGCGCGATTGCCGGTGAAGACGGTGCCCATTGGAGTCATCCTTGCTATGGCGTGTGCTGTGCGGCGTGCGCCGTGCGCGCCGCATCGAGGTGTCGGAGGAATCGTCGGTAGGCGACGGCATAGGCGTCGGTGCGCGCTCGATCCGGGCTTGCGGCGCGCGCGGGGTCCATCGCCAGGTGCTCCGCGACCACCGTACTCGGGCTGGCCCGATCGCCCTGCGCCCGCCGCAGCGACCAGACCGCCTGCAGGGCGGCGCCGAAGGCAGCGCCCTCGCCCTGCACCGGCACCCGCACCGGCAGGCCGAATACATCGGCGACCAACTGTCGCCAGGCCGCGCTGTTCGCGCCGCCACCGGTGAGGACGATGCCGTCGAAGGCCATGCCTGCGCGCACGAATGCGTCGAAACCGTACTTCAGGCTGAAGGTGGCCCCTTCCATCGCTGCCCGGTACTGGTGCGCAGGAGTGAGGTTGGCTGCGGTCATCCCGTGCAGCGAGGCGCGCGCACGCGGCAGGTCCGGGGTGCGTTCCCCGTTGAAGAACGGCAGCAGGGTCAGCCCATCGGCACCGGGCGGCGTCGCGGCGATATGGGCATCGCCCTGACGCGCGTCGAACCCGAACGACTGCGCCACGGTTTCGGTCGCGACCGTGCAGTTCATGGTGCACACCAATGGCATCCAGCCACCGCTGGACGAGCAGAACGCCGCCCAGTCCCCGGTGTCGCTGACCACGGGGGTATCCGAATGCGCGAACAGGGTGCCCGAGGTCCCCAAGCTCATCGACAGGGTGCCCGGTGCGACTGCGCCGGTGCCCCAGGCCGCCATCATGTTGTCACCGCCGCCCACGGCAACCCGCGCCCCGCGCGGCAGGCCAAGCGCATCCGCGCTGTCAGCCGCCAGCGCGAACAGGGTCCCCGCCTCGACCAGCGGTGGCAGCAGTGCGCCGAGGTCGCGATCGGCATCGGTGGCTTGCAGCAGCCTGCGCGACCACTGGCGGCGGCGCACGTCCAGCCAGCCGGTGCCGGAGGCATCCCCGTGCTCGCAGAAGTACGCGCCAGTCAGCACGAAGTTGAGGTAATCGTGCGGCAGCAGGATGTGGGCGAGCCGCGCATAGGCGGCAGGCCGGTGCTTCCGCGTCCATGGCAGCTTGGATGCCGTGTAGCCCGCGAGGATCGGGTTTCCCGCGGCATCGATGCATGCAGCGGTGCCACCTGCGGCCGCCATGATCTCGCTGCACTCCGCCGCGGTACTGGTATCGCACCACAGCTTGGCCGGTGCCAGCACTTCGCCGTCGGCATCCAGGGCCACGAAACCGTGCTGTTGCCCCGACACCGCCAGTGCCGAGACGCGACCGCGCAGGCCCGCATCGACTTGCGCGAAGCACGCGCGCATCGCCTCCACCCAGTCGGCCGGATCCTGCTCGCGGCTGCCGTCGTCACGGGCATCCAGTTCCAGCGGCACGCTGGCCGAAGCCAGCAGGCGTCGGTTGGCGGGGTCGTAGACCACCACCTTCAGGCTTTGGGTGCCCAGGTCGATGCCGGCGACGTAGCTCATGCGCGCACCAGCCTGTCGTCATGCAGCGTGAACAGCGCCGTTGCTCCGGGCTGCAGCCGTACGCGTGCGGTCGATGCGCCGCACGCGACTTCGTAATCGCCGCCCTTGTCGCTGCACAGGGTCGCCTGCTCGAGGCGGCCCGCGCGCCAGCGCAGGTCGATGCCGGCCGCGTTGCGGACGCGCAGTCCGCGGGCTGCTCCGTTCGGCCATGCCGAGGGCAGCGCGGGCAGCAGGAAGATGGTGCCGCCCCAGCTTTGCACGAGCATTTCGGTGATCCCCGCGGTACCGCCGAAGTTGCCGTCGATCTGGAACGGCGGGTGCGCGTCGAACAGGTTGGGATAGGTGCGCTGCGGCGACAGCAGCATCCGCAGCACCCGGTAGGCATGTTCGCCTTCGCGCAGGCGGGCCCAGAGGTTCAGCCGCCATGCGGTGCCCCATCCGGTGGCCTCGTCGCCCCGCAGTTCCAGCGAGCGCCTTGCGGCCGCCGCCAGCGCCGGTGTGTCGCGCACGTTCACCTGCGCGGAGGGATGCAGTGCGTACAGATGCGAGACGTGGCGGTGGTGTGGCTCGGGCGCGTCCATGTCCCAGTCCTGCTGCCATTCCTGCAGCTGCCCCGCCTTGCCGATCCGGTGCGGCGGCAGGCGCCCGCGCAGCGCCGAGAGCCGGTTCGCGAAATCGGCATCGACCCCAAGCAGCCTGCTGGCGTCGATGCACTGTCCGAACAGGTCGCGCAGGAGTTGCGCATCCAGCGAGGGGCCGGCGCAGAGCGCGGCGCCGAAGGGATGGCGGTTCTCCGGCGAGATCGATGGCGCAGTCACCAGCGAACCGGTGCCCGGGTCTTCGACGAGGGTCGCGGCGAAGAACGCCGCGGCACCCTTGAACAGCGGGTACACCTTGCGCAGGTACGCGGGATCGCGGCCGTAGTCCCAGCGATCCCACAGCTGCTGCAGCAGCCAGGCGCCGCCCATCGGCCACAGGCCCCACTGCGCCCCATCGATCGGCGCAGCCTGCCGCCACAGGTCGGTGTTGTGGTGGGCCACCCAGCCCGGAGCACCGTACATGGTGCGGGCGACATGCGCGCCCTTGTCCGCCAGCTCGAACAGCATGCGCTCCAGCGGCTCCACGCATTCGTGCAAAGCGTTCGACTCCGCCGGCCAGTAGTTCATCTCGGTGTTGATGTTGATCGTGTACTTGCTTTCCCAGGGTGGCGCCAGCAGGTCGTTCCAGATCCCCTGCAGGTTGGCGGGCTGGCTGCCAGCGCGTGAGCTGGAGATCAGCAGGTAGCGGCCGAACTGGTGGTACAGCGCCGCCAATTCCGGGTCGCGCCCTTCCGCGAAGCGTGCTACCCGCACGTCGGTGGGCAACGCGGCGATCGCGGGATCGCTGCGCCCGAGATCAATCGCGACGCGATCGAACAACGCGCGATGCGCGGCGACGTGCGCGCCGAGCAGCGATTGCCAAGGCTTCGCCGTGGCGGCATCGAGTTGCGCCAGGGTGATCGCTTGCGGATCGCCCGAGACATCGTCGAAGCGCTTGTGGCTGGTCGCGGCCGACAGCAACAGCAGCACCTCGTCGGCGCCGCGCACCTCGATGCGGTCGCGGCGCACCGCCAGGCTGCCGCCAGTCGGCAGGACGCGCAGGCGCAGTGCGAATCGCAACTTGCCTTCGACGCCGGATGCCGCATCGTTGCGGCCATGCAGCAACAGTCCGTTGTCGCCGTCGGCATCGACCTGCGCATGTGGCTGGTCGCTGTCCAGGCGGATGCGCAAGCTGATGCGGCCAGGCGCGGGATTCCACCAGGCGTCGGGGTCCAGCGGCCTCCCGGCGGACAGTCGCACCACCACGCACTGGTCCGTGGGCGACACGAAGGCTTCACGCAAGTGTCGCGTGCCGCGCGCGTCGAACGCGGACGTGGCCACCGCGGTTGCGAGATCGAGTTCGCGTCGGTAGCCGTTGGTTTCGGAGATTTCCAGGAAATCCAGCACCAGGTCGCCCAGCGGCTGATATGGCATCTGCTTGTTCGGCGTGGCCATCATCGTGGCATTGGCCAAGGCTTCGGCTTCGGCGTACCTGCCGGCGAACAGCAGTTCGCGCACCTGTGGCAGCGCGGCCGCTGCAGTGGTCGGCGTGGACTCATGGGGGCCGCCCGCGTACAGCGTGTCCTCGTTGAACTGGATGCGTTCGTTGCGTGCGCCACCCCAGACCATCGCGCCCAGCCGGCCATTGCCCAGCGGCAACGCTTCCACCCACTGCGTGGCGGGACGCGCATACCAGAGCGTGGGTGGCGCAGCCATCCCGGTTGCGTGCGTCGGCGGCGCACCTGCGCCGCCTGCGTCGGCGAACGCGACGCCGACCCCGCCAGTGGCCGCAAGGGCCGCGGTGGTCTTCAGCAGCTCGCGCCGGCTCAGTCGCATCGGATCAGGACTTCCTCTTCACCACCAGCGCCTTGCCGTCGTAGCGCACGCTCGCATCGGCCTGCGGTTCCAGGGCGCCGGCATCCGCGCGCGGACCGTCCACGAAGCGCACCCGGATCTCACGGCTGGCCTGCATGCCCGGGTAGGCGCCCTCGCGTGCGCCGATGCGCAACTCGCCACGGCGCTCATCCCAGGCGAGCGGGATGCGGCTGGACTCGCCACGTTCGTAGCCGTAGTTGCGGCCGTCGTCCTCGTAGAGCGAGAACTGGCCGTCGGCGCCGGTGTAGACCTCGATGGTCAGCGGGGCATCCGGCTGTTCGTCCACGTATTGCTGGACCACGGTGCGCGGCACGATCGAACCCGCACGCACGAACAGCGGCATGCGCGCCAGCGGCGCAGCGGCATCCACGGTCTGTCCCCCTGCATGGCGCTGGCCGGTCTCGAAATCGATCCACGACGTGCCCGCCGGCAGGTAGACAGGCCGCGAAGTCGCCTTGAACCTGGTCACCGGCGCGACCAGGAAGGCCGGGCCGAACAGGTATTGGTCGGCGACGTCGCGGGCGCGTGCGTCGTCCGGGAAATCCATCGCCAATGCGCGCAGGATGGTGCCGTCCTTCTGGTACGTGTCGCCGGCTAGCGTGTAGACGTAGGGCATCAGGGCGTAACGCAGCTTCAGGTAATGCACGAAGCTGTCCTGTTCCGGCGTGCCGTCTGGCGCGATGTTCCAGATCTCGCGGTACGGGAACTGGCCATGCAGCCTGAAGACCGGCACGAACGCGCCGTACTGGAACCAGCGCAGCTGGAGCTCACGCCATTCCGGGATGTCCGCAGGGTTCTGGTCGATGTAACGGTTCTCTGGGGCGAAGCCACCGATGTCGAAGCTGACGTTGGGGATGCCGGCCATCGAGGCATTCACCAGCCCGGCGATCTGCTGCGCCATGTTCTCCCAGCGCGGCACGATGTCGCCGCTCCAGAACGCCGATGCGTTCCGCTGTTGTCCTGCGAAGGCTGCGCGGGAGAGGATGAACACGCGCTTGTCGGGGTTGGCCCGGCGCGAGCCCTCGTAGACGCCCGCGGTATGCGGCAGCGGGTAGGAATTGAAGTATTCGGCGGACGGGCCCAGTGCGGTCGGCGTGGTGCGTGCCTTGCGTTCGGCGATGTCGATGCTGTCCTGCTGGTCTGGCTCGCTGGCGTCCAGCCACCAGGCATCGATGCCCTTGCGGTTGAGCTTCTCGTCGACCTGGCGCCAGAAGATCTCGCGGGCGTCCCGGGCGTAGGGATCGTAGAAGGAATTCACGTAGCCCTCGCCGATCCAGTCGCGGATGCCGAGCCGGATCGGCCGCTGGTAGATGTGGCCGGCCTGGTCCAGTTCCTTGTAGTGGGCGGTGCCCGGATAGAACTTGGGCCACACCGAGATCATTATCTGCGCATGGCGGTCGTGGATGTGCCTGACCATGCCCTCCGGATCCGGCCAGAACGCCGGATCGAAGTCGTGCGAGCCCCAGGCATCCACCGGCCAGTACGACCAGTCCAGCACCATTGCGTCGATCGGCCACTGCCGGCGGCGGTATTCGTCCAGCACGCCGGTCAACTCCGCCTGGCTCTTGTAGCGTTCGCGGCTCTGCCAGAAGCCGTAGCTCCACTTCGGCAGCAGGGTGGCCTTGCCGGTCAGGCGGCGGTAGCCGGCCAGCACGTCGTCGCCGTCGCGGCCGGCAACCACGTAGTAATCGATCATTTGCCCGGCTTCTGACCAGATCGACAGGTCCCCCGCCTCTTCCGCCGGCAACGGGTCTCGGTGCAGCAGGGCGACGTAGGCCGGGTCGATGGTGTTCCATTCCAGCTTCACGCTGTGGCGCTCACCCGCCTCCAGCGCCAGCGCGAACTCATGGTGCCAGGCGTTCCAGTTCTGCCGCCACGTGTCCTGGACCAGCTTGCCGTCGATCCAGAGCTTGGCGTATTCGCTGTTGAACAGGGAGAAGGTATGCGTGCCGGTAGTGCGCGCGGCGAAGCTGCCCTCCCACGTCACCAGCGTCCGACCGCCCTTGGCCTTGTTGATCGCGATCGCGGGGAATCGTTCGTAGTCGCTGCGGAACTGGTAGTTCACTTCGGTCTCGCGCCGCCGCAGCGCCTGCTTGCCGTCGATGGCATAGGTCGCGGTCAGGGCGCCCGGCTTGCCGTCGGCATCGACCAGCTCCAGGGTCTCCGGCAGCGGGCGCAATCCACGCGGATCGCCGTAGCGGGTGATCGAGTTGTTGTCCCACAGGATGCCGTAGCGCTTGCTCGAGGCGATGTAGGGGATCGGCTTGTCGATGTTGTGCTGGAGCAGTTCGACGTCGCGGCCCTTCAGGTTCATCCACCCTTGCTGGTGCATGCCGGTGCCGTACAGGCCTTCGTCCGCGACAGGTTCGAAGCGCTGGCGCAAGCTCAGGTAGGGCTTGCCCTCGATGGTGACCGGCGTGAAGCCGCGGCCACCGTCGCGCTCGCTCAGCAGCGGCTTGCCGGCCGCATCGAAGAACTTCACCTGGCCATCGTGCAGCGAGACTTCGGCGGCGATGCCTGCGGCCTGCACCCGCACGCTGTCCGCGGACTGCGTGACCTTGAACGCGTGCGTTCCCTGGATCGGCACCCGCATCAGGCTGGGGCTGCGGGCGAAGTCGCCGTCCAGGTCGGCACTAACACGGATGATCCGGTCGTCGACCACTTGCAGGCGCACGTCCGCCGCCGTTGCTTCCGCGGGTCGTACCACCACGCCATCGACGCTGCGCTCCACCGTTTGCCCCAGCGCCAATCCGGGCAGCATCGCCAGTGCCAGCAGGTTCATCCGCATCTGTTGTTTCACGTTCGCTCCCCGTTTTCAGTAGCGCGCGAGCTTCACCCGCAACAGCTGGGTGGCGCTCGAGAAGTTCAAACCGTAGTCGGTCTGGTCGCCGTTCCAGCGGCGGCGGAAGACCCAGTTGCCGTCGGCGTCGTAGGTGCCTTCGTCGACGTATTCGTAGACTTGCCGCGCGGCGTTCGCCGGATCCGCGGCGTTGATGGCGATCCGGGCATGCGTGCCGGTGACGAGGAACTCATCCGGACCCAGTTGCACGATCAGCGCCGAGCCGACCGGTTCCGGGTTGCCAGGCGGCTCGCCCTGGAACCAGAACTGCGGCACGCCATAGGTCACGACCGCGTTCCATCCGTGGTCGAGCTTCAGCGTCTGCACCGGCTTGCCGGGCTCCTCGGCGGTGCCATGCACCCTGCCCTCGTAGCTCGCCTTGGCGATCACGCGCGCGGCCGGTGCGACCAGGCGGTAGCGCAATGCGAACGGCTCCAGCGTCTCTGGCGTCACCGCCTTGGCGCCGAGGGGCCAGTTCGAATACTTGCTGAAGTCGATGCCGAATGGCGACCAGCCGATCGCCTGCGCACCGAGCGCGGAGAAGAAGTAGCGTGCGTACTCGTCGCGATTGCCGGTTTCGGCCACGAACAGCGGATTGTCCGGACGCGAATAACGATCGAGCACGGTCGTGTAGAGCCGGTACTCCGGCATGTAGATGTCCGGCGCCAGCAGGTCGATGTGCGGGGCCGCGGCCTTGTATACGTCGAGCATGTTGTCGGTCGGCCCGCCGCTTGCGTACTGCCCGGGTTGGCCGGGATTGAACGGGCCGCGCAACGCGGCGTTGATGTACATCGGCAGCGGATACTCGGCCTTGCCGGCCTGCGCCACCTGGTCGATGTAGCGGGCGATATGCCAGGCATGGAAGGTCTCGTCGGCGTCGCTGCCGAATACCTGCCGCCAGGTGCCGGGTTGCTTGCCGAGTTTCGCCAGCAGGGCCTGCGGGACCGGGCCGTCGAACGCCTTCTGCGCCAGCGGGGAGAAATCGCGGACGCCGCCGTAAGTCCCCGGTTCGTTCTCCGGCTGCACCATGATGACCGTGCGCTGCGGATCAGACTGCCTGAGGTGCCGCATCAGTCGCACGAAGGCCCTGCGGTCGGCCTCCAGCGTGGCTTGCGCGTGCGGCGAGAGCGAATTCAGCGTGCGTCCGTCGGCAGTGACGACGCGCGGGAAACGGCGATTGTCCAGCTTCACCCACGCCGGTGCGTAGTTCGGGCCATTGTTCTTCCACGTGGCGAACCACAGCAGGATCAGGCGCACGTGCTTCTCGCGCGCTTGCCCCAGCAACGCGTCGACGAAGGAAAAGTCGAACCTGCCCTCCTCCGACTCGATCTGTTCCCAGGCTATCGGCACCATCACGGTGTTCGGCTTGAGCACGTCGATTGCAGGCCACACGTCGTCCAGGGCCGCCGGATAGTTGCTGGAATTGTTGACCTGGGCACCCAGCACCAGGAATGGCGCGCCATCCACCAGCAAGGCGTGGCGTCCCTGCTGGCTGACCACCCGCGGGATCGGGGCTTCGGCGGCGATCGCCTGCATCGGTAACGCCAGCGCCAGTGCCAGCATGCCGCCCACCCACCATCCACGCATGCGTCCCATCAGCCTGTCCTCACCAGTCGTCGCTGCGGAACGGCGAGGCCGGCAGGCCGGCGTCGTTGGCTAGGTCGGCCGAGCCCGCGTCATCGCGCCAACCGTAGCGCAGGGCCACCGGCGTGGCGACCGCGTCGCTGCGGACGACCACGCTGCCACCGTCGAGTCGCGCCTGCGCCGGATGGAACTGGCGATCGGGTCCGGCCAGCTCGAAGCCATGCACGCTGTCGCCACCGCCACGCACGGCCAGGCGGGCTGCACCGGACTCGAACGCAACCCGTGCCTGCCTGCCCTCGAAGGCGATGTCGAGGGGCGTTGGCCCGCGGTAGGCGATGGGCTCCCCGAACACCTGATGGCGCGCAGCCAGCGACAGCCGGCGCCCGACTTCGCGCTTGTTGCGCGGATGGATGTCGAGGGGATCGCCGATGTCGATGGCCACGACTTGCGCGGTACCAGGCAGGGCCAGGGTGGCCGACTGCGATTCGCGCAGCACCGACCACGGGCTGATGCCGGGCGCATCCGAGCCTGAGCCGAAACTGGCCAGCTGTACCCACAGGAAGGGCATCGCCGGCTGCTCGAACTGCGACCGCCATTGCCGGATCATGGCCGGGAATTGCGTGCGGTAGGCGCGCGCATTCGGCACCGCGAACGCATTCGACTCGCCCTGGTACCAGATGACTCCGCGCAGCGCGTAGGGTTGCAGCGGGTGGATCATCGCGTTGTACAGCAGGGCCGGTCGCTGGTTCTTGTCGCCGTCGATGTTCAGTTCGGCGCGCGCCACCCGGAATCGCCAGGCGCCGTCCAGCGGGCGACGCGTACCGCCCACCGGTTGCACGAACACCTCGTCGGCATCGCCGTGGATGCCGCCGCCACCACCGGTGTCGACAACACGCACCGCGATGGTGTTCTCGCCCGCCCGGAGCGCCGAAGCCGGCACCGCGTAGGCACGCGGCTGGTTGTACTGCATCAGGGTCTGGCCGACCTGGACGCCATTGATCCAGGTGGTGTCCGAATCGTCGATGCGACCCACGCCCAGGACGATCCCGGCACGCGCCTCTGCGGCATCGAGGGTGATGTTCCTGCGGTACCAGGCCACCCCGTCCATGCCGACGTAGCCGGCGGTTTCCCACAGGCCCGGGACCTTCAGCTCGACCCAGTCGGACGTCGATGACGCAGGCGATTGCCAGCCGGCATCGTCGGCCGGCAGGGAGCCCCAGCGCTGGAGGTGCGCGCGGGTGCTGGCCAGCGCCTCGGCATCCTCGCGCGCAAGGCGTTCCTCCACCGCTGCCGAAGCCGCCACGTCCAGTCCTTGCGTGGGTGCGTCGGTCCACGCCTCGATGCTGCTGCCGCCCCAACTGCTGTCGATGATGCCGACCGGAACCCCGGTGGCGCGCCGCAATTCGCTCGCGAAGTGGTAAGCGACGGCCGAGAACGCGCCGGCGGTGTCGGGCGATGCCGCCACCCAGCTGCCGCCCTGCAGTTGCCATTGTGGCGTGCCGGACCACGACTTCGGGATCTTGAAGTTGCGGATCCATGGATCGTTCGCGCTGGCGATCGCAGCGGCCGCATCGTCGCTCTGCGACAGCGGCCATTCCATGTTCGACTGGCCGCTGGCCAGCCAGACCTCGCCTACCAGGACGTCATGCAGGACCAACGTGCCTGCCGCGTCCTCGACCCGCAATTCGAAGGGGCCGCCTGCCGGCTGCGCCGGCAACGCCACGCGCCATGTGCCGTTGGCGTCGGCGGTCGCGAGCAAGCGGTGGCCGGCGAACGCGACCCGCACGCGCGCGCCGGGCGTGCTGCGGCCCCAGACCGGGATCGGGCGGTCGCGCTGCAGGACCATGCCGTCGGCGAACACCCGCGGCAGTTCGGCGGCATGGCTGCCGCAGGCGGCAGCCAGCAGGAAGGCGATGGCGATGCGTCGTGTCATTGCGGGTCTCCGTACCAGATGCCGCGCCCCTCGGTGCCGAAGTAAACCCGCCCATGCAGGCGGGGGTCCC
>JAFLEC010000120.1 GCA_017302095.1 Lysobacterales bacterium
AGACGCAGTGCCGGCACGCTTGCCGCCGGCGGGCTTGGGCGCATCGCTGCGCGGACCGGGGCGGTTGCCGCCGGGACCCTTGCCGCGGCTGCCGCCGCGCTTGCTCGGGGGTTTGCTCATGCCACGATGGTAAACGCCACGGCGTGCAAGCCACGCGATTCGGCGCGAGCGTTGACAACCGCCCCGCGCATGCCCAGAATGCGCGGCTCCGAACGCCCAGGTGGCGGAATTGGTAGACGCACTAGTTTCAGGTACTAGCGGGTAAAACCGTGGAGGTTCGAGTCCTCTCCTGGGCACCAAGGTTCGGAATAAAAAAACCCGCCGTCGGCGGGTTTTTTGTTGGGCCATCGCCGGCTCAGGCGGCACCGAGCGGCGCTTCGTAGTGCAGCCGGGGGGCGTCGGCCGCGATCATCGCCTCGCGCACCGCGGGCTCGCGCCCGTCTCCGGCATCGACCAGCACCAGGATGCGCCCGGCCGCGATTTCGTCCTCGAACTGCTGGCGCACCGGGTCCGGCAGTGACGCCCCGACCATCGCCGAGGACCAACCCCCGACCAAGGCGCCGATCGCCCCGATCGCGGCGGCACCCGCGAGGGTCACGCCCAACGGGGTGAACGCCGTCGCGACCAGTCCGGCCAACATGCCAGAAGCCCCGCCCACGCCCATCCCGCGCAGCGCGGCGGGCACCGCGTCGGTGTCGGCTTCCTTCATGCTGTCCGGAATGCGTTCCAGCTCGATGTCCGAGCGCGCCACCAGCGAGATCGCATCATTGCCGATCCCCTGCATGTGCAGGGCGGAAATGGCTTCGCGGGCGTGCGCGAGGTCGCGCGTGAGATAAACGTGTCGGGCCATGGGCGTGCTCCTGGGACGGTGGCAGGCTGCATGTCCCGGGGTGAAGCCCGCGTACAACGGGGCCGGCGAACCAGGACGGCGGATGAACGGCGAACACGCGACTCACTTCCTGACGTCGATCACCAGCACCTCGCCACCGCGGAGGACGGTGTAGACGCGCGGATCGGTGGGCTCGAGGGACTTCCAGTAACGCATCACCCCCAAGGCCTTCGCCCCCTTCACCTGTCGGTCGTTGATGCGCAGGATCTCGTCGCCGGCCATGAGCCGGCACTGCCCGCCCGGTGGCGGGGGCGCCACCTTCGACACCTGCACGCTGACCACGGTGGGATTGAGGTAGAAGCCCTTCATCTGCGGCTTGATGCTCGCCTCGCAGCCTCCCGCCGCTGCCGCCGTCGTCGGCGTCAGCAGGGCCACGAGCAAGGCGAGCGCGGGGATCGTCCGCGCTCCGGTGATCGACGCGCGAGCATGGCCCGTTACTGTGGCAGCATGGCGCCCCCGTTCCGCCTGTCGCGCATGCACGCCCCCATGTCGTTCGCGGTCATCCTGCTGGTCATCGGCGCTGCGCAGGCGCTCCTGCTGGCCATCGCCGTGCGCGTGCGCCGCGAAAATGCCGCCGCCAACCGCATCCTGTCGGTCCTGCTCGCGCTGATTGCGGTCAATCTGTCGGTGGTGGCCGGCTACCAGCTCTCCCCCGCGCCATCCCGTTGGCTGTTCGTCGCCCGCGCCCTGGTCTCGCTGTTCCCCTTCCTGTACGCAAGCGCCTTCTACCTGTACGCCCGCACGCTGACGACCACGCGCAGGCCGAGCCGGAGCGACCTGTTGCACCTTGGCGGATTGGCGTTGCTGCTGGCCTGGGCGCTGGACGGTGCGATCCGCCTGCGATACGACGTGCAGCAGGGCAACGCCGGCCTGTGGGCCTTCAAGGACGTCGCGATGTTTGCGTACGGCCTGCCCTACGTCGCCGCCTCGGTGTGGCTGGGCCAGCGCTACCGCCGTGCGCTCATGCAGCAGCATTCGACCGTCGAACGCCGCCATGCCCTGGCCTGGGTAGGCTGGATGGCGCTGGGACAGGCCGCGATCTGGGGCCTGGGCCTCGTCAATCGATGGCTGCCGCTGCCCGGTGGCAGCTCGTTGGTGTACGGCGCGATATCGACATGGATCTGCGTGCTGGGCTACATCAGCCTGACCCAGCCCGCCGCGGAGCCGCATCCGGAAATCGTCGAACCGGGGCCCTCCCGCGAGGAGCCAGAGGATCCACGCGCTGCGGACGTGGAGGCGCGCCTCGCCAGCCTCATGCAGGACCACGCCCTGTATCGCGAGCCGGCGCTCACCATCGGACAAGTCGCCAAGCGCAGCGGGTACCCCGAGTACCTGGTGTCGGCGGTCATCAACCGGCGGCTCGGCGGCAATTTCTGGGAATACGTGAATCGGTTGCGCGTCGAAGCGGCCTGCGCCGCCCTCGCGGATCCCGAGGACGACAGGAGCGTGCTCGACATCGCCTACGATGCCGGTTTCACCTCCAAGTCGACCTTCAATGCCGCCTTCAAGCGACTGACCGGCAAGACACCCAGTGCGTTCCGTCATGGCAGCCTCAGCGCTGGCGGCCAGCGCGGTGCAACAGCCACTCGCACGCCAGCAGGTTGAAGGGCCAACACAGCCATGCCGAGAACGGATAGGCGACCTCGAACGGCAGTCCCAGCACGCCCATGCCGAACGCCTGGAACAGGCGCAGGCTGATCGCCGCGCTGGAAACCGCGATGCAGCGGGCCATCCACCGCCGGTGTCCGGCGAGATCGCGAGCCAGCACCGCCTGCATCCCGCGCCACATCGTGTACAGCCAGCCCAGCGCGATGATCGCAAAACTGGTGGCGGTGACCGCGCCGCCATGGGCATCGCGCGCGAGCGACAGGCCGGACAGGCCGCCCAGGATGATCACCGCCACCGACAACCAACCGCCCAGCCGGTGCAGCTGCGGCCAGGACCGCCGGATGGCCGGGCTGAGCTGCAAGGGCACCAGGGCAAGCGCGAGGCCCGAGGCGAAGAAGTGCGCCGGGACATCCAGGCCGGAGCTCGCGAATTTGGTGGTCAGCGAACCCGGGGCGCCCCCGGAACGGGCATACAGGTAACGGAACGAGGCGTAGGCCATCAGCAGGCACAGGGTGCCGAACAGCGTTCTTGCGACCGTCCACAGGCGGTCGCTGGTGCGGGCGTGCATCGTCGTGATCCTTCGAGCGGGAGGGATCCGCAGCGTCTCGCCGCACCCCACCCGCCGCGACCGGACCGGCCGGACCGGTCGCCTGCGCCGCCAGGGTGCGTCCGGACCCGCCGGCTCGCACCTTCCCGGATCAGGCCAGCAATGCGCTGCCGCTGCGATACAGGATGTAGGCCGCGACCACGAACACGATCCCGGCGAAGATCCGCGCCAGGGTGTTCCGCCGCGCGCCCAGGCGCAGCGACATCCGGGTGCCCAGGAACCCGCCGACCAGGCCGCCCGCGATGAAGAGCCCCGCGATCTTCCAGTCCACCAGGCCGGACGCGGCGTAGTTCAGGGCCGTCGCCAGGCCGAAGGTGCCCACCGCCAGCAGCGAGGAGCCCACCGCGTTCGACATCGACATGCCGGTGGCGAAGATCAGCGCCGGGACGATCAGGAAGCCGCCCCCGATCCCGAAGAAGCCGGAGGCGCCCCCCGCCACCAGCGCCGCCAGGCCGGCACGCACGCAGTTGCGCGGCGTGGTGACCTGGTGGGCGGCGTCGCGCTCACGGCGTGGCCGCAGCATCGCGATCCCGACCACCACCATCACCAGGCCGAACAGGAACAGCAGCTTCTGGCCGTCGATCGCCTTGCCGAGGGTCGATCCGCCGAGCGCGCCCAGCGTCCCGACCAGCGCGAACACGATCGCGCAGGCCCAGCACACGTTGCGGCGGAAGGCATGGGTCGCGAAGTTGGCATAGGCATTCGCCGAGACCGCCAGCGCGCCAGTCCCGATCGCGACGTGCGGCTGGGCGATGCCCACCACGTACAGCAGCAGCGGCGTGGCCAGGATCGAACCGCCCCCGCCGATCAGGCCGAGGACGAAGCCGACCGCGGCTCCGGACCCCAGCGACGTGATGGTCTGCAACAGGTCCACGGCGCTCACCCACCCCCGCGCCGAGCCGCCTCGCAGGGCCCGCGACCGCGGACTGCGCGTGCGGGCGGATGAGCGTTGGCAGGCTCCATGCAGGCTCCGGTGGTGCGGCGGACTGGGCGCATGCCGCCCTGGGTATCAGGGTAACCGATGGCATGCCAGGCCCACCCGCCGGCTGTCATGCCGATGTCATGTAATTCCATTATTCTGGAAAGATGGAAACATCACAGGCGCTCACTGCACTGTCCGCGCTCGGCCACGCCACCCGCCTGGCCGCGTTCCGCTGGCTCGTGCAGGCAGGTCCCGACGGCTTGAGCGTGGGCGACCTGCGCGAGCGCCTGGCCCTCGCCCCGGCCACGCTCAGTGCGCACCTCAACGTGCTGCGCGCGGCCGGCCTGGTGCAGGACACCCGCGAGGGGCGCGTGATCCGCGTGCGCGCCGACTTCGAACACATGAATGCGTTGCTGGCCTACCTCACCGACAACTGCTGCGGCGGCACGGCGTCCTGCGGCCCGCCAGCCTGCCTGCCTTGATCAACGCCCTCCATCCCCGGGATTCCGCCGATGACCCACCCGCCGTTCAACATCCTGTTCCTGTGCACCGGCAACAGCGCCCGCAGCATCCTCGCCGAGGGCATCGCGAACCACCTGTCCGCGGGACGCCTGCATGCCTACAGCGCCGGCAGCCAGCCGATGGGGCGGGTCAACCCGCTGGCGCTCGACACCCTGCGCGAGCTCGGTTGCGCCACCGACGGCATGTCCAGCAAGTCCTGGGACGTGTTCGCCACGCCCGATGCGCCGAAGATGGATTTCGTGATCACCGTCTGCGACAGCGCCGCGGGGGAAGCCTGTCCGTACTGGCCGGGTGCACCGATGACCGCGCACTGGGGCTTCGCCGACCCGTCGCATGTCGAAGGCGACGAGGCCGCGCGGCGCGCTGCGTTCGCGAAGACCGCGCAGGCCATCAGCCAGCGCCTTCGCCTGTTCCTCGCGCTGCCGCTCGACAAGCTCGATCGCTTGTCGCTGCAGCACGAGGTGCGCGCGATCGGCACCGCCGCATGAGCCTGCCGCGACGCCTGCTCGCCGAGGCGGTCGGCACCACCACCCTGCTCGCGACCGTGGTCGGGTCCGGGATCATGGGCACGCAGCTGTCCGGTGGCAACGACGGCATCGCCCTGCTCGCCAACGCCGCGGCCACCGCGGGCATCCTCTACGTCCTGATCGTGGGCCTGGGGCCGCTGTCCGGCGCGCACTTCAACCCCGCGGTCACCCTGGCCATGCGCGCGCGTGGCGAACTCGACACCCGTGCGGCGCTGGCCTACACCGCGGTGCAATGCGTGGCCGCGGTCGCCGGCGTGCTGCTGGCCCATGCGATGTTCGACCTGCCGCTGCTGCAACCGGGGACCCATGCACGCACCGGCGTCGCGCAGTGGCTGAGCGAGGCCGTCGCCACCTGTGGCCTGCTGCTGACCATCCTGCTGGGCCTGCGCGCGCGTCCCGCCGCGATCCCGGCGCTGGTCGCCGCCTACATCTTCGCGGCGTACTGGTTCACCGCCAGCACCGCGTTCGCCAATCCAGCGGTGACGCTCGCCCGCGCGCTGACGCAAACCTTCGCCGGCATCCGCCCGATCGACGCGCCGGCGTTCATCGTCGCCCAGCTCGCGGGTGCCGGGTTGGCGTTGGTGCTGGCCTCGCTGTTGCTGGAGCGGCGCGCGCCGGTCGCAGCGGGCTGACCGCTACAGCCAGCGTCGCACGCTGCGCAGGTAGTCGGCGTAGGGCGCGCCGAACGCCGCGAGCAAGGCGCGTTCCTCGGGGACGATCTGGAACCGGGTCACCCACGCCACGAACGTCACCGGACCCGCAAGCGCGAGCGGATGCGCCAGCCAGGCCGCCAGCCCGGTCAGCGAAGACGCCAGGCCTAGGTACATCGGGTTGCGGGTGAAGCGGTACGGGCCGCCACGCACGATCGCCGACGTGCGTTGCGGCGCCAGCGGATTGAAGGTGGTGCGCGCGCGGTGGAACCCGACCAGCGCCGACAGGTCGAGCGCGAGGCCAGCCGACACCAGCGCGGCGGCCACCGGCAGCCGCCCCGGGAAGTCGAGGCGCGAGCCCGGCAACACATGCGCCAGCCACCATGCCAGCAGGCCGCAAAGCAGCGCGACCACCGGCGGCGGGACCTTCAATTCCAGCGGATGGGCGGGCAGCGTGGGCATGCCGGCCATTGCACGCGCAGGCGTGGCCGGGCGCAAGCGTTCAGCGCGCGCGCAACCGCTGCAGCTTCTGCGCCAAGCCGGCCTCGGTGAGCTCGCCCATGTGGGTATCGACTAGGCGCCCCCGCGCATCGAAGAACAGCGTGGTCGGCAATCCGCGTGAGCCGGCGTCGACCATCAGCCGCGACCCCTCGTCACGCAGCACGTTGCGCAGGGCGAACGGCTGCCGGCGCAGGAATTCGTCGACCTCGGCCGCGGTTTCGCCCTGGTTGGCGAACGCGAACACCACGTCGGCATGCGCGGCCTGGGCGCGCGCGAGCACCGGCATCTCGCGCCGGCACGGCGGGCACCAGGTCGCCCACAGGTTGACCACCAGCGGCTTGCCGCCGGCGACGCCGGCCAGGCGCGTCGTGC
>JAFLEC010000121.1 GCA_017302095.1 Lysobacterales bacterium
GCTGGCCGCGGGCAAGCCCGTGGGCCGCATCGTCCGCTCGGCGGGCGGCGAGCGCTTGGCGCTGCAGCGCCGGTGCCCGTGGCCACGTCGCCGGTAGTGGCCTATGCGGAGGTGCCGCTCACCCGGATCACCAAGGGCCTCGATGCCGTCCCGCTCCCGCCGGGCGCCTACCTGGCCCTGCGGCAAGGCGGGCGCAACGTGAGGGAGCGCGGCGACGTCGAGCTCAACGGCAGCGCAGAAGCGCTCGCGGCGAAGGTACCGGACAGCGACTTGCGGATCGCCGCGTCGATGCACGATCCGGTCGCCACGCCCTTCGAATTGGAGGCGATCCCGGCGCTGGGGCTGGGCGTGTTGCTGCTGGCTTCGGCACTGGCGCTCTGGCTGGTGGTCAGGCCGCGCCTGCTCGGGTCACATGGCGGCTCGGTCGACACCTCGCCTACCTTGGCCGACTTGCAGGCGGAGCAGCCGGATCTCGTCGCTGCACCGGCGCGCGCGCGCGCGGAAGGCGATCGCGCCGCGGAGGTCGCGCCAGTCGCGATCGACCGCGGGATCTTCCGTGCCTACGACATCCGCGGGATCGTCGGCCAGACGCTGGATGCCGGCGTGGCCGAGCTGATCGGCCAGGCGGTCGGTTCGCTCATGCATGAGAAGGGGTTGGATGACATCGTGGTCGGCCGCGATGGCCGCCTGTCCGGCCCGGAGATGGCGGAGGGCCTGATCGCAGGGCTGCGCAAGGCCGGGCGCAACGTGATCGACCTCGGCCTCGTGCCGACGCCGGTGGTCTACTTCGGATGTTTCCACCTGCGCACCGGTTGCGGCGTTGCCATCACCGGCAGCCACAACCCGCCCGACTACAACGGCTTCAAGATCGTCGTGGGGGCGGAAACGCTGTCCGGCGAGGCGATCGTCGACCTCTACGCGCGGATCGCCGAGGATCGGCTGCACGAAGCGCCGCGACCGGGCACCAGCAGCGAGCGCGACATCAGCGAGGATTACGTCGAGCGCATCGCCGGCGACATCCAGATCGGCCGCAGGCTCAAGGTGGTGGTCGATGCCGGCAACGGCGCGGCTGGCGTGATCGGACCACGGGTGCTGGAAGCGGTCGGTGCCGACGTCGAGCGGCTGTTCTGCGATATCGACGGCACGTTCCCCAACCACCATCCCGACCCGGGCGACCCGCACAACCTGGATGCGCTGGTGCAGATGGTCGAACGGCTGGACGCCGATTTCGGCCTCGCCTTCGACGGCGACGGCGACCGCCTCGGCGTGGTGACCCGCGGCGGCAAGGTGGTGTTCCCGGATCGCCTGCTGATGCTGTTCGCGGCCGACGTGCTGCAACGCAACCCCGGCGCCGTGGTCCTGTACGACGTGAAGTGCACCGGGCACCTCGCCGCGCACATCCTGCGCCATGGCGGCAGTCCGTTGATGTGGAAGACCGGGCACTCGCTGATCAAGGCGAAGATGGCGGAGACCGGCGCCGAGTTGGCGGGCGAGATGAGCGGCCACTTCTTCTTCGCGGAGCGCTGGTACGGGTTCGACGACGGCATCTACGCGGCCGCCCGCCTGCTGGAGATCATGGACGGGTCGGCGCACGCGCCGAGCGAACTGCTGGAGTCCGTGGTCGACGGCGTGTCGACGCCGGAGCTCAAGTTGCAGGTCCCCGGCGACGATGCGCATGGCTTCGTGGATCGGTTCCGTGCGATCGCGCGCTTCGAGGGCGCGCGCGCATCGACGATCGACGGCTTGCGGGTGGACTGGCCGGATGGATGGGGCCTGGTCCGCGCCTCCAACACCACGCCAGTCGTGGTGATGCGCTTCGACGCGGATTCCAATGCGGCGATGGCGCGCATCCAGCAGGCATTCCGCGACCAACTGCTCGCAGTCGAGCCAGGCCTGCAGCTGCCCTTCTGAGTGGGGCAGCCAGCCCGGCGCCGACCTTCAGCGTTGCGCGGCGGTCCCGCTGCCAGCCGCCGCTGCGGTTGGCGCGGACGGCGGGTCCTTCAGCGCGCGGTAGCGCTGCAGGGCATCCGCGAGCTCCGCGTCCAATGCCGCGCGATCGCGCGCCTGGTCGGCGAGGATCCTCTGTTGCCGCAGCAAGTCGTCGTGTTGCTGCCGGATCGTGTCGCGGAACGACTTCGGCACCACCTCGCCAGCGAGCTCGCGATCGCCAGCCTGCCGCAGTTGGCTCAGCAGGCTCAGGCGCAGGTTGGCGATCCCGAGCCGGCTCGCCTTGAGGGTTTCGTCGAGCAGTGAAATGCGTTCGCCATACGCGCGACGCAGGTCCCCCTCGGTCATGTACGACTCGACCATCGCCAGGTCGCGGCGCTGACGCATCGCCTCGGCTTCCGCAGCCTGCCGCGCGGCGACCTCGGCCTGCTCGGCGAGTACCTGTTCGTCGCCGCTCAGGGCGCGGGCCACCTGGCGGGTCGCCAGGCCGCTCTTGCCGCTGATCTCGGTACGCGCGCTGCTTGCGGCTTCCGCAGGCAGGGCGTCGCCGCACACCTTGCGGCCACCCTCGTCCCAGCAATAGATCTTGCGCTCCGGTGCCTTTTGCGCGACGGCCGCGGCGCAGGCCAGCAATCCCGTGGCCAGCGCGGTGGCAAGCATGCTGCGGTGCAGGTGTTGCATGGCGGCGACCCCCTGTCGTCTGCGTCAGGCGATGCCGTAGCGCGCACGGTAGGCGAGCAGGGCATCCCGATGCGCGGAAAGTTCCGCGCTTTCGCCGGCGAATGCAAGCAGGTCGCCGAGGGTGGCGACCGCGACCACCGCGATGCCGTGTTCCTCGGCGACCGCCTGCGCCGCGGAGCTTCGGCTTGCCTCGGTGCCGTCGTCCTCGCGCACGCGTTCCTGCCGGTCGAGGGCGATCACGATCCCGGCCGGGGTACCGCCGGCGTCGGCAATGATCGCCAGTGCTTCGCGGATCGCGGTCCCGGCGGTGATCACGTCGTCCACCACCAGCACGCGGCGGCCGGCCAGCGGCGCGCCGATCAGGCTACCGCCCTCGCCATGCGCCTTGGCTTCCTTGCGATTGAACGCCAGTGGCAGGTCGCGGCCGCGGCGCGCGTACTCGCAGGCAAGCGCAGTGGCCAGCGGGATGCCCTTGTAGGCCGGACCGAACACCAGGTCGAATCCGAGGCCCGCGGCGTCGATCGCATCCGCGTAGCAGGCGGCCAGCCCGGCCAGTGCCGCGCCGGAGTCGAAGCGGCCGGCGTTGAAGAAGTACGGGCTGTTGCGCCCGGACTTGAGGGTGAAGTCGCCGAAGCGCAGGGCCTCGGCGCGCAGGGCCAGCCCGAGGAAGCGGGCGCGGTGGTCGGCATGCAGGTCGGTCATGCGGGGATTCTCCCATGCGTCGCACTGTCGCGGCAGGCGGGGCATCGGCTACGCTGCGGCCATTCCACGGCAGGCCACCGCATGCGCATCCTCAGCTTCAACGCCAACGGCCTGCGCTCGGCCGCCAGCAAAGGCTTCTTCGATTGGTTCGCGGCGCAGGACGTCGACGTGCTGGGCGTGCAGGAAACCAAGGCGCAGGAACACCAGCTGGCCGACGCCGCCTTCCGCCCGGCGGGATACACGGCGTGGTTCAAGGACGCGACCACCAAGAAGGGCTACAGCGGCGTGGCGATCTACAGCCGGCGCGAGCCCGACGAGGTGCGCACGTCGCTGGGCTGGGCGCCGTTCGACGACGAGGGCCGCTACCTCGAGGCGCGCTTCGGCAACCTCAGCGTGGTCAGCTTCTACATCCCGTCCGGCAGCTCGGGCGAGCTGCGGCAGGGCTTCAAGGAAGAGGTGATGGCCTGGCTCAAGCCGATCCTGGACCAGTGGCTGGCCAGCGGCCGCGACTACGTGTTGTGCGGCGACTGGAACATCGTGCGCGCGAAGAACGACATCCGTAACTGGACCGGCAACCAGAAGAATTCCGGTTGCCTGCCGCACGAGCGCGCCTGGCTCAACGCGATGGTCGCGGATGCCTGCGGCGATGGCCTGGCGGTGGCGCCGGCGCATGGCTGGAAGGATGCGTTCCGGGTGGCCAAGCCCGATGCGGTCGAATACTCATGGTGGTCGCAGCGCGGTGCCGCGCGCGCCAACAACGTCGGCTGGAGGATCGACTACCAGTTCGCCACGCCGGCGATCGCGTCCCGGATCGTGCGTGCCGAGATCTTCCCGGAGCCCAGGTTCTCCGACCACGCACCGGTCCTCGTGGAGTACGCAGAATGAGCGACCGCAAGGAGCCCCGGGTCTGGCAGGCCTTCACCCAGCCCGCGGCGTGGACGATGTTCTTCTTCGGCTTCGCCTCCGGGCTGCCGTTCCTGCTGGTGGCCGGCACCCTCGCGTATTGGCTCAAGGACAACGGCATCGACCTCAAGTCGATCACGCTGATCGCGAGCGCGGGCCTGTCCTACACGCTGAAGTTCCTGTGGGCGCCGCTGGTGGATCGCTGGACGCTGCCGGTGGTGGGGCGCCTCGGGTTGCGGCGCGGCTGGATCCTGCTGGCGCTGCTGCTGGTCATGGGGGCGCTGTTGGTGATGGCGCAGGTCACGCCCTCCAACTTGGCGCCGTTCGTTTGGGTGACCCTCGTGGCGGCCTTCGCCGGCGCGACCCTGGACATCGGCGTGGACGCGTATCGCGTGGAAATCGCGCCCAGGGAATCGCAGGGCGCATTGTTGGCGACGTATTCGTTGGGCTACCGCATTGCGTTGATCGTGACCGGTGCATTGGCGCTGGCGATGGCCGACCACCTGCCGTGGCCGATGGTGTACCGCACCATGGCGGCATTCCTGCTGATCCCGATGGCAGCGGTGTTCTTCGCCCGTGAGCCGGAGGTCGCGCGCGTGCGGACCGACACCTGGCGCGGGGCCATCCGCGAAGGCATGGTCGAGCCGTTCGCCGACTTTTTCCGCCGCTTCGGCCCGGCGCTGGCGATGGGGCTGCTGGCGTTCATCCTGATCGCCAAGATCTCAGACCAGTCGCTGGGCGGCGGGATCATGGCGCCGTTCTACATCGACCAGGGTTACAGCAAGACCGAGATCGCCGCGATCAGCAAGGTCTACGGCATCTGGGTCGGCATCGCCGGGGTGTTCCTGGCGGGTTTCGCGATCGCGCGCTGGGGCGTGCGTTGGCCGCTGCTCGCGGGCGTGGTGCTGGGCGCCGCCAGCAACCTGCTCTACATCTGGTTGGTAGGCGCCAATGGCGACCTGACCATGCTCACGCTGGTGATCTCCGGCGAAAACCTTGCCCAGGGCTTCCAGGGCACGACCTTGGCGGCTTTCCTGACCGCGTTGATCAACCAGCGCTTCTCCGCGACCCAGTTCGCGCTGTTCTCGTCGCTGGTGATGCTGCCGGGCAAGCTGCTCTCCGCCGTCTCGGGCGGCATCGTCGAGCAGACCGGCTATGCGACGTATTTCTGGATCACCGCGCTGGTCGCCATCCCGGCGGTGCTGCTGTTCTTCTGGATCCAGCCGCGCATGCACCTGGGCGAGGGCGATGAACCCGCGCGCGTCGCCGGGCCGCCGCAGGCAGGGTGAGTCCCGCCGGCGACGCTGGCGTCACTTGCCCGACGTGCCGGCGGTCGTCCGCTGGCCACCCGCCGCCAGGCCGGGGATGGCTGCGCGCAGGGACTTGGGGTGGCCTGCAACGCAGCCCTGCCGCGGGTCGAGCCGAGCGAGTCGGCCGTGCTGAACTTGCTCCGCGGCGCGCGGCGGGGTAGATAGGGCCTGCGTCTCCCCCGGCGCGAGCACGGACGTCCACCATGACCGACCTGGTCCTGCGCGACATCGCCCCCGACATGGCTGCGCGCATCCGCCGCCTGGCCGAGGCCCAAGGCTGCACGTCGCATGACGTCATCGTCGAAGTCCTGGAGGCCGGCGTGCGCGCATGCGAGGAAGCCTTGCGTCGGCGCCTCGACCTGGAGGAGCAGGCGGCGCTGCAGCACGCCATCGCCGCGCTGGAGGGCGTCCCCGACGATCCGGGGTTCGGGTTGATCGGGCGTGTGGAGGCGCCGGCCGGTCAGGCCGGGTAGAGCGCCCCCAATACGCGCGGCCCGGCCGCGCCGGTGACCGATGGCAGGTTGCCGGCTGCGCCGCGCAGCGTCTGCCGGGCCAGCCAAGCGAAGCCCATCGCTTCGACGTGGTCCGGATCAAGGCCGAGGCTGGCGGTGGATGCGATCGCCACGCCGGGCAACGCCTCCGCGAGGTGGGCCATCAGCACCGGGTTGCGCACGCCGCCGCCGCACGCCAGCACGCGCGTCGTGCCCGGCTGGGTGGCCCGCAGCGCATCGGCGATGGTGCGCGCGGTCAGCGCCCGCAGGGTCGCCTGCACGTCCACTGGTGCCAGCCCGGGCTGCAAGCGCCGGGCCAGCCAGTCTCGCTGGAAGTGTTCGCGCCCGCTGCTCTTCGGCGGCGGCCGGGCGAACCACGGATCGTCCAGCAGGCGCTCCAGCAGGGCGGCGTCGACCTCGCCGGTGGCACCCCAGGCGCCGTCCTCGTCGTAATGGCGGCCGGTGTGCTCGTGGCACCACAGGTCCATCAGGGCGTTGGCCGGGCCGGTGTCGAAGCCGCGCGCGGCGCCCGTGCGCGGCAACAGGGT
>JAFLEC010000122.1 GCA_017302095.1 Lysobacterales bacterium
TCCAGCCCAACGACAGGTACAGGCGGATGTGCGGGATGGCCCAGAGGGCATCCCAGGCCTGGTGGAGCAGGTCGATCATCGGGGCTCCGTCGTCGCGCCGGCTGCGACCGCCACAGGGTAGGGTGCGGCGATGGAAATGTCGCGTGACGAGGATGCCCGCCATGCCACCGTGCCGATCCGCGGGCGCGGGGCGGCGTCGCGGGTGGCCGGCCGCTTCGAGCGGCGCGAGTTGCGCGGCGAGGACGATGGCTGGGGCTCGGTATACGCCGACCTGGAGGACGCCCCGAAGCCGGCGACCACGGTCACCGACGAACGCGCGCGCAGCATCATCAGCCGCAACCGCTCGCCGGACATCGCGTTCTCGCAATCGGTGAACCCGTATCGCGGCTGCGAGCACGGCTGTGTCTACTGCTTCGCGCGCCCCTCGCATGCCTACCTCGACCTCTCGCCGGGTTTGGATTTCGAAACCCGCCTGTTCGCCAAGGCCAATGCCGCCGAACGGCTGCGCGCCGAACTTGCCAAGCCGGGCTACGTGCCCACGCCGATCGCGCTGGGCATCAATACGGATGGCTGGCAGCCGCTCGAGCGCGAACGCGGGATCAGCCGCGCCTGCCTGGAGGTGTTGCTGGAGGCGCGGCATCCGGTGTCCATCGTCACCAAGGGCAGCGCGATCACCCGCGACCTCGACCTCTTGTCGGCGCTCGCCCGCGATGGCCTGGCCAGCGTGTTCGTCTCGGTCACCACCCTGGACAACCAGCTCTCGTCGCAACTGGAGCCGCGGGCGGCGGCACCGCACACGCGGCTGAAGATGATCGCGGCGCTGCGCGAGGCCAGGGTACCGGTCGGCGTGCTGGTGGCGCCGGTGATCCCGATGGTCACCGATGCCTTCCTCGAGCGGATCCTCGAGGCCGCGCGCGAGGCCGGCGCGCAATCCGCCGGTTACGTGATGCTGCGCCTGCCGCACGAATTGAAGGAGATCTGGCGCGAATGGCTGCGCCTGCATGTTCCGGAGCGCGCCGGGCACGTGATGAGCCTGGTCCGGCAAATGCGCGGCGGCAAGGACTACGACAGCACCTACGGCAACCGCATGCGTGGCGAAGGTCCGTTCGCCGACCTGGTGGCGATGCGTTTCGCGAAGACGCGCAAGCGGCTGGGCTTCACCGGCCTGCCGGCGTTGCGCACGGACTTGTTCGTGGCGCCGCGCAAGGACACGCCACAAGGCGAGTTGTTCTGACGCTCAGGCTTTGATGCGGGTGCCCGGGAGCATCGACGTCGGCGTGGTGGCCGGCGGGGAGGCTCGGAGCAGGCCATGGATGGCCTGCGGCCGCGAATCGAAGCAGGACGCGAAGCCTGAGCGGCGGAGCTTCCCCGCCGGCCACCACGCCGACTGCTTGAATGAGTCCCTCAGCGCGCCGGCAGCGGGATCCGCTCGGCCTCGTCGCCGGGCACCAGGCCGAAGGCGCCGCTGTCCCAGTCGCGCTTGGCCTGCTCGATGCGCTCCTGCGACGACGACACGAAGTTCCACCACATGTGCCGTGGCGCATCCAGCGGTTCGCCGCCGAACAGCATCGCCTTGAGCGGGGTCTTCGCCCGCAGCACGTGGCGCACGCCGCGGTCGAGCAGCACCAGGTGCTTGGCGGGGATGTCGGCGCCATCCAGCTGGGCCTCGCCGTCGAGCAGGTACAAGGCGCGTTCCGGCGCCTCCGCCGCGATCGCCAGTTCGGCATCCGGCGCCAGGTCGACCGCCACGTTGAAGGTGTCCGCGAACACCCGCACCGGCGATTCCATGCCGAAGCCGCGCCCGGCCACCACCCGCAGGTGCGCGCCCGCATGCACGCGCTCGGGCAGGGTCGCGGCGGGATGGTGGTGGAACGACGGCGCGGTCTCCTCGTGGCTGCGCGGCAATGCGACCCAGGTCTGCATCCCGTGCAGGGCATGGCCGTCGGCGCGCGGATCCGGCGGGGTGCGTTCGGAATGGGCGATGCCGCGGCCCGCGGTCATCCAGTTGACGTCGCCCGGCAGGATGTCCTGCAGGCTGCCGAGGGTGTCGCGGTGGCGGATCGCGCCCGCCCACAGGTAGGTCACGGTGGCCAGCCCGATGTGCGGATGCGGGCGCACGTCGATACCGCGGCCGGGCTCGAACAGCGCCGGGCCCATGTGGTCGACGAACACGAACGGGCCGACGCTGCGCGCCTGCAGGGTGGGCACGGCGCGGCGCACCTCGAAGCCGCCGCCGAGGTCGTGGGTGCGCGGGAGTACCAGCTGGGTCATGCGGGCTTCCTCATCCGAAGTGCGGCAGCATCGGGCCGCCCAGCCACAGCCAGCGCGCCATCCACGCGCTGACCAGGCCGACCAGCACGGTCAGCGGCAGGCCGATGCGGGTGAAGTCGCTGAACCGGTACTGGCCCGGCCCGAGGATCAGCAGGTTGCCGTGGTGGCCGATCGGGGTCAGGAACGCGACCACCGCGCCCAGCGCCGTGCACACCACGAACGGCGTCGGCGGCTGGTCCAGCACCTGCGCCAGCGCGATCGCGATCGGCCCGAGCAGCGCGGTGGTGGCGGCATCGGACATCACCTGGGTCAGCAGCGCGGCGGCGGTGAACATCACCAGCAGCACCGCCAGCGGCGGCCAGTGCGCGACCACGCTGGAGAGGTGCGTGGCCAGCAGGTCGGCGGTACCGGTCTGTTCCATCGCGATGCCCAGCGGGATCACCCCGGCGATCATCACGAAGATGCGCACGTCGATCTCGCGGTAGGCCTGCTGGATGTCGATGCAGCGGGTCGCGACCATCGCCACCGCACCGAGCAGGAACGCCAGCGGCGCCGGCAGCCATTCGGTGGCCGCGGCGAGGATGGTGGCGCCGAGGATCGCCAGCGCCAGCGGCGCGCGCAGGCGGCGCTTGGCCTCGCCGGCGAACGGCGCCAGCAGCAGGAAGCCGTGGTGGGTGGCGAGTTCGGCGAAGCGCGATGGCCGCCCCCACAGCACCAGCAGGTCGCCCTCGCGCAGGCGCGCGTCCGACAACCGCTCGGCGACCTGCCCGGCGTGCCGCCACAGGCCGACGATGACCGCGTGGAACTGGCGCGAGAAATCCAGCTCGCGGATGCTGCGGCCGATGAATTCCGAGCCCGGCGCAACCACCGTCTGCACCAGCTGCGGCGTGCCCTCGCCGGACAGCGTCTCGCCGTAGCGGGCGATCGCGTTGAGGTCGAGGCCGGGATCGTCGTGCAGCGACATCAGCTCGTCGGCGCCGGCCTCGATCAGCAGGATGTCGCCGCCGAGCAACGCGCTGCCGGCGGTGAGGTCGGTGCGCGAAGCGCCGTCGCGCAGCCAGCCCAGCACCTGCACCGACTTGCCGATGGCCTTCTGCATGTCGGCCAGGCTGCGCGTGGCCCACTGCCCGCCCGGCACCACCAGCAGCTCGGTGCGGAAGCGCCCGAGGCGCAGGTAGTCGTCGTCGCCGCCCTCGCCGCTGCGCTTGGGCAGCAGCCAGCGGGTGGCGAGCATGTACGCGGTGCCCACCACCACCAGGGCGATGCCGATCGGGGTGATCGAGAAGATCCCCAAGCCCTCGGCGCCGGCGCGCTGCAATTGGTCGTTGGCGAGCAGGAAGGCCGGAGCGCTGACCAGGGTCAGGGTGGTGCCGAGCGAGGCCGCCAGCGACATCGGCATCAGCAGCCGCGAGGCCGGCATGTGGCGGTCGCGGGCGTGCTTCAGCAGCAGCGGCAGCATCATCGCGGTGACCATCACGTGGTGGGTGAAGGCCGCCAGCAGCGCCACCACCGGCATCACCACCGCGATCGTGCGCCATTCGTGGCGGCCGCCCGCGCGCCCGATCCAGGCACCGATGTGCTCGCTCACCCCGGTCGCGGCCAACGCGCCGGAAATCACGAACACCGCGGCGACGATGATCGCCGGCTCGCTGGCGAACCCGGACAGCGCCTGCTTGCTGTCGAGCACGCCGGTCAGCACCAGCGCCAGCAGGACCAGCATCGCGGTGACGTCGACCCTCAGCTTCTCGGTGATGAACAGGTAGAGCGCGCCGGCCAGGATCAGGCCGAACGCGATTTGCGACCACAGCAGGGGGTAGGCGGCGAGCATGCGACCATTGTGGCAAATCCGCGGTGCAGGCCCGGCAGCGACGTGCACGCGGGCTTTACGTTTGCCACCGGTAGACTGCGCCGATGCAGCCGTCGTCGCCCGGCGCCACCGAAGCGGGCGCAAGCGCAGCACCCAGCGCCGTCGTATCGCCCACCTCCGCAGACGCGGAGCTGCAGGCGGTACACGCGCGGTTGGAGGCGCTGGCGCGCGGCATGTCGCACGACCTGCGTGCACCGTTGCGGGCGATCGAGGGCTTCGCCCGCCAGGTGGCGCGCGACCCCGGCGCCGAGGAAGTACCGGCCCAACTCGAACGGATCCGCCAGGCCGCGGCGCGGATGGGCGGCCTGATCGACGGGCTGGTCGAGCTGATGCGCATCGACGGCCTGCCGATGCGGCCGGCGCCGGTCGACCTCGGCCTGCTGGCCGAGTGGGTGGCCGCCGAACTGCAGGATGCGCAGCCCGAACCGCCGCTGCGGCTCGACGTGCAGGACGGCCTCGGCGTGGTCGGCGACGAACGCCTGCTCAAGCTCCTGCTGCAGCAGCTGCTGCGCAACGCGCGCCAGTTCGCCGGTGGCGGCGAGGCCAGGGTGGAGATCGCCGGGGAGCGCCAAGGCGACGCCCTGCACCTGCGCGTCCGTGACCGCGGTATCGGTTTCGACATGGCGCATGCGGGGAAACTGTTCCAGCCGTTCCAGCGCTTGCACGGGCGGGACGAGGGGGCCGGTGACGGCCTCGGGCTGGCGATCGCGCAGCGGGTGGCGGCACGCCACCGCGGGGCACTCAGCGCCGAGGCGCGACCGGGCGACGGTGCCACGTTCCACGTGGTGCTGCGCGACGCGCAATGACGAGGAAGGACGCGAAGGCATGAATGGCAACAGGGACATCCTGCTGGTCGAGGACAATCCGGACGACGTCGAACTGACCCGGATCGCCTTCGCGGAAGCGGGCAGCGCGCACCGGCTGACCGTGGTCAGCGACGGCGCCGAGGCGCTCGACTACCTGTTCGCGCGCGGGGCGCACGCAGGCCGCACGGCGGCCGACCTGCCGGCGGTGGTGCTGCTGGACCTCAACCTGCCCAAGCTCAACGGCCGCGAAGTGCTGCATGCGATCCGCACCAATCCGGCCACCCGCAGCCTGCCCGTGGTGGTCCTGACCACCAGCGCCGAGCCGTTCGACGTGGACGTCGTCTACGAACTTGGTGCCAACAGCTATATCCAGAAGCCGGTGGAGTTCGAGCGCTTCGTGGATGCGGTGCGCCAGATCGGCCTGTACTGGCTGACCCTCAACCAGGCACCCGGCAACCCCTGACGCGGGTCAGCCCGCGCGCGCCGCGTCGTGCGCGAGGTGGTAACCGACCGCCGCCTCGACTTCGGCCCTCGAGCCCAGGAACACCGGCACCCGCATGTGCAGGCCGGTCGGCTGCACTTCGAGCATGCGCTGGCGCCCGGTACTGGCGGCGCCGCCGGCCTGTTCCACCAGCAAGCTCATCGGGTTCGCTTCGTACATCAGCCGCAGCTTGCCGCCCTTGGGCGCGCACTTGCTGTCCAGCGGATAGCTGAAGATGCCGCCGCGGGTGAGGATGCGGTGCACATCGGCCACCATGCTGGCCACCCAGCGCATGTTGAAGTCCTTGCCGCGCGGCCCTTCCTTGCCGGCCAGCAGGTCGCCGACGTAGGCCTGCATCGGCGCTTCCCAGAAGCGCTGGTTCGACATGTTGACCGCGAACTCCTTGGTCTCCTCTGGAATGCGCATGCCGCGCGTGGTCAGCACGAAGCTGCCGATCTCGCGATCCAGGGTGAAGGCGTGGGTGCCGTGGCCGACGGTCAGCACCAGCATCGTGCTGGGGCCGTAGGTGCAGTAGCCGGCCGCGACCTGGGCGGTGCCCGGCTGCAGGAAATGCTCGTCGCCCGGATGGGTCACGCCGTCCGGGCAGCGCAGCACCGAGAAGATCGTGCCGACCGAGATGTTGACGTCGATGTTCGACGAGCCGTCGAGCGGATCGAACAGCAGCAGGTAGTTGCCGCGCGGGTAGACGTCGGGAATCGGGTGCGAGGTGTCCATTTCCTCCGAAGCCAGCCCGGCCAGATGGCCGCCCCAGGCATTGGCTTCCATCAGGATCTCGTTGCTGAGCACGTCGAGCTTCTTCTGCGCCTCGCCCTGCACGTTGATGCTGGCCTCGCCGGCGCTGAGCGCGTCGCCGAGCACGCCGCCCAGCGCGCCCTTGCCGACCGCAATCGAAATCGACTTGCAGGCGCGCGCGACCACCTCGACCAACAGGCGCAGGTCGGGATTGATGCGCCCGGCGCGTTGTTCCTCGATCAGAAAACGGGTCAGCGAGATGGCGTGGGTGGACATGGCGGGAGGCGGACCGGGGAAAGCGCTATTGTCGCCCATGACCATGCCCGGAGGCCGAGATGCGATCCCACGCCCTGAGTGTCCTGCTGCTGGCCAGCCTGCCGCTGGCGGCCTGTTC
>JAFLEC010000123.1 GCA_017302095.1 Lysobacterales bacterium
ACCCTCCGACGCCGAGGCCCTGGAAGCCGCCGCGATCGCCTCGGCCAGCGGTCGCGGCCTGGACCTCGCGCGCTGGCGGCAACGTCCGTTCCGTGCGCCGCACCACACGGCCAGCGCGGTCGCGCTGGTCGGCGGCGGCGCCGATCCCCGGCCGGGTGAGATCTCGCTGGCCCACCACGGCGTGCTGTTCCTCGACGAACTCCCGGAATGGAGCCGGCACGCGCTGGAAGTGCTGCGCGAGCCGCTGGAATCCGGCAGCGTGAGCATCTCGCGCGCGGCGCGCCACTGCGACTTCCCGGCGCGCTTCCAGCTGGTCGCGGCGATGAATCCCTGCCCCTGCGGCTGGGCCGGCGACCCCTCGGGGCGGTGCCTGTGCAACGACGAGATGATCCGCCGCTACCGCCATCGCCTCTCCGGTCCACTGCTCGACCGCATCGACCTGCATGTCGAGGTCCCGCGCCTGCCGCCCACCGCCTTGCGCCCGGATGCGCCCGGCGGCGAAGCCAGCGCCTGTGTGCGCGGGCGGGTGGTCGCCGCACGCGAGGTGCAGCTGGCCCGCGCCGGCGCGGCCAATGCCCACCTCGACCAGGGCCAGACCCACGCGCATTGCCGCCCGGCCCCGCGCGATACCGCCCTGCTCGAGCGCGCGGTCGACAGCCTGCAGCTGTCGGCGCGTTCGCTGCACCGCATCCTGCGGGTCGCCCGGACCATCGCCGACCTCGCCGGCAGCGCCGGGATCGAAACCCCGCACCTCACCGAGGCGATCGGCTACCGGCGCCTGGACCGCGGCAGCGCCCGCGAGGCCGCCTGAACTTCCGGCACGTCCGCGACCGCCCCCGGTTGGCGTATTGGTGAGGGACACACCACCGGGGGACCGTCCATGCACCTGCACCGCACCCTGCTCTCCGCCGCCCTCGCCGCCTGCGTGCTGGCCGGCTGCGATCGCGCGAACCCGCCAGCTGCCGATGCCGCGCCACCGCCGGCAAGCAAGCCGGTCGCATTGGCCGACGTCGAACTGATCCCGCGCGACGCCCTGTTCGGCAACCCCGAGCGCGCCAACGTGCAGGTCAGCCCGGACGGCAAGTACCTGAGCTGGGTGGCCGCGGTCGACGGCGTGATGAACGTCTGGGTCGCGCCCGCCGATGACCTGGCGAAGGCGAAGGCAGTCACCGACGACAAGGCGCGCGGCATCCGCGAGTACTTCTGGAGCCATCGCCCGGACACCCTGCTGTACATGCGCGACACCGGCGGCGACGAGAACTTCCACCTGTTCTCGGTGGACCTCGCCTCGGGCCAGGCGCGCGACCTCAGCAACTTCCCGAAGACCCGCGCCTACGTCGTGGGTGTCAGCCACCTGCACCCGGACTCGGTGCTGGTCGGCATGAACGACCGCGACCCCAGCTGGCACGACCTGTACCGGGTCGACCTCGCCAGCGGCCAGCGCACCCTGGTGCAGAAGAACACCGGCGAGTTCGCCAGTTACATCGCCGATCCCGACTACAAGGTGCGGATGGCCACGAAGGCGCGCGCCGACGGCGGCAGCGACCTGCTGGAACCGGACGGCAAGGGCGGCTGGAAACTGGTCGGCGACATCCCGTTCTCGGATTCGCTGACCACCGCGCCGGGCGGCTTCACCGTCGACGGCAAGACCCAGTACTTCATCGACTCGCGCGGCCGCGACACCGCCGCGCTGTACGCCATCGACACCGCCAGCGGCGCGAAGACGCTGGTCGCCGAGGATGCGCGCGCCGACATCGGCGGCTCGCTGGACGATCCGAAGACCGGCAAGGCGCAGGCGGTCTCGATCGACTACCTCAAGAACGAATGGAAGGTGGTCGATCCCGCGATCGCCGCCGACATGGACAAGCTGAAGGCGATCGGCCCGGGCGACTTCAACGTCACCTCGCGCACGCTCGACGACAAGACCTGGATCGTCGCCTACAGCGCCGCCGAAACCCCGGTGGCCTACTACCGCTACGTCCGCGGCGGCACCCCGGAGAAGCTGTTCTCGGCGCGCCCGGCGCTCGAGGGCAAGCCACTGGTGCCGATGTGGCCGCAGGAGATCAAGTCGCGCGATGGCCTGACCCTGGTCAGCTACCTCACCCTCCCGAAGCATGCCGATGCGAACGCCGACGGCAAGGCCGATGCCGCGGTGCCGATGGTGCTGCTGGTCCATGGCGGCCCGTGGGCCCGCGACGGCTACGGCTATTCGGGCTACACGCAGTGGCTGGCGAACCGCGGCTATGCGGTGCTGCAGGTGAACTACCGCGGCTCCACCGGCTTCGGCAAGGCCTTCGTCAACAAATCCGACCAGCAATGGGCGGCGGCGATGCACGACGACCTCATCGATGCGGTGGACTGGGCGGTCAAGGGCGGCGTGACCACCAAGGACCAGGTCGCGATCATGGGCGGCAGCTACGGCGGCTACGCCACGCTGGTGGGCCTGACCTTCACCCCGGATGCCTTCAAGTGCGGCGTGGACATCGTCGGGCCGTCCAACCTCAACACCCTGCTGGCCACCATTCCGCCTTACTGGGCCGCGTTCTTCGAGCAGTTCGCCAAGCGCGTCGGCGACCCGCGCACCGAATCCGGCAAACAGCTGCTGGCCGAGCGCTCGCCGATCACCCGCGTCGACAAGATCAGCAAGCCGCTGCTGATCGGCCAGGGCGCCAACGACCCGCGCGTCAACCAGGCCGAGAGCGACCAGATCGTCAAGGCGATGCAGGACAAGAAGATCCCGGTGACCTACGTCCTGTTCCCCGACGAAGGCCACGGCTTCGCGCGGCCGGAGAACAGCAAGGCCTTCAACGCCGTCGCCGAGGGCTTCCTGGGCCAGTGCCTGGGCGGGCGCTCGCAGCCGATCGGCAACGACTTCACCGGCTCCAGCATCCAGGTTCCGGCGGGCGCCGACGGCGTGCCCGGGTTGGCCGAGGCGCTGAAGTCGCACACCGCCGAGGTGAAGAAGTAAGGCGGATGTGGCCGTGCGGGATCACCCGCGCGGCCACACCTTGCGGTTGGGATCGAATTCGGATTCGCGCAAGGTCGCCGCGCGCGGACCGAAACCGCATACCGCGATCGGGCTCTGCACGCGGGGATCCATGCCGAACGCGCGCTCCAGGTCCACCTCGTTGATCGCGCCCGTGACGAACGGACCGAGGCCGGCCTCGGTCGCGCACAGCTGCAATGTCTGCGACAAGTGGCCGGCGTCGAGCACGCAGACCCGGTAGGCCTTGGCGTGGTTGCGGTACTTCCAGAAGTTGCGATGGAAGCGCGGCGCAAGGACGCACAACACCGGCGCATCGGCGAAGAAGTCCTGGCCCGCCACCGCGATGCGCGCGAAGGCATGCAATGCCTCCGGACCCCACGCGACCTGCGCGTCGACGTCCCCGGGCCGCACGCCCGCATCCCCGTTGCAGGGCGGCGGCGCCCGCGGAACGACCGCCTCGAGTGCGTGCCCGTCCATGCGGTAGCGATACAGCCCCGGTGTGATCCCCGCCACCCGCTGCACGATCAGGAAGCATTCGACCGGGTGGAGTGCGCCCCCGGACGGACTGGTCCGCTTGACCACATCGAAGCCTGGCGCCGGGTGCCCGACGCCTCGCGTGCCGAAGACCCGGGCCATCACCCGCGAGAACGTGGCCAGCGGCAGCTCGGCGAACGGATCGAAGTTGCGACAGGTCGCGCGGGTATCGAGCAGTCCATCGAAGTCGTCGCGCGCGGGGCGCGGCAACCGAACGCAGGGCGCCAGGTGCTCCGCCGGGGCTTCCAGTGGCGGCGGCGATCCATGCTGGCGCAGCAATCCTTCGTTGCTGTCCAGGCCTTGCTCGGCCATTCCCCTGGGGCCGTCGACGGCTTCCCACCGCGTGGCGAGGTGGGCCACCGCAGCGGCTGCATGCCAGCCGAGGACGCGGTAGCCGGCATCGGCAAGCACCGCCTCGTCCTCGCGTCTCCCCAGCAGCAGCCCGGCGTCCACCAGTGCGTCGACCACCTCCGCGCCGAAGCGCAGGTCGAGCTGTTCCCGCGGTACCCAGTCGACCGGGCTGACCTCGCCCAGTGGCGGAACCGCCGCGGCGTCGACTTCGAAGGCGCCCCCCAGGTGCGGTGCGTGCGCGAACCAGGCCATCCTGCTGACCACGCCGGTACCGCCCGCGAGCAAGTCGTCGAGGGCGAAGTGCGCGACTTCGCGCGGCTCGACCCACACCACCGCGCAACGCCTGAGCTCCATCCGCCGTCCCTTCGTCCCCATTGGCCGCGGTGCTATTGTCCGGCATTCACCACAGGGGGAACCACCATGAGCCAGGACAACACCGCATCGCCCGCAGGACTGCCGCCTCGCGTCGCCAAGGCATTGCTCGACAAGCTGGAATCGGACCAGGCCTTCCGCGACGCCTTCACCCAGTCGCCGGCGCAGGCGCTGCGCTCGCTAGGCCATACCGAAGCCGCCCCCTGCCTGGCACTCAAGCCGGGCGCCAAGCTCGCATCGCCCGCCGAGATCAAGGCGCAGCGCGCGAAGCTGGAGGCCGCGATGACGGCGGTCCAGAAGGCGGATTGCGATCTGTCGGCCCAGCAAGGGCACTGACCCCACCGCTGTTCCAAGTTCGATGCCCCGGCAGCCTGGCTGTCGGGGCATCTTCGTCTGAGCGCCTCAATTCCGGGTAGCGACGGGACGGACACGCGCCTCGTTCAAGAACGCGATATTGAAGAACCGCAGCACATCGCTGGTCGTGCTCTCCGCAACGATGCGTCCTGGGTGGGTACGCAACCACCGCTGCTGCGCAGTGGCCATCCCGGCATCGCCCGCCGCACGTGCCGCGCGCATCAGCGCCCAGTGGACGGCCACCAATGCGGTGTCCTGCCGGGCCAGCGGGACCAAGCGCTCGACCGCCGCCTGCGGCTTGCCGGCCAAGCGCTCCTGCTCGGCCATCAGCACCTGCTGCAGTTGGGCCACGGTCGGATAGTCGCGCACGACTTGGCTCCCACGCGTCGCCTCCAGCGCCTCATCCACCCCGGCGCGATCGCCGGCATGTGCAGCGAGCAGACCGGCATACAAGCGGACCTCGGTCGATGTCGGCGGGAATGCGGCATCAGCCTCCGCGCCCAACTTGCCCACGAGATCGATCAGCGCGCGCCTGGCGTTCGCGCCACGCCCCCCGTCTCCCAAGCTGGCCACACTGGCCTCGGCCGCCCGCGCCCGGAGCAACTCGACCGCATCGCCAGACGCCCCGGCTTCCGCTGCCCAGCGCCGCGCTGCCTCCCCCGCCTTCTGCCGATCGCCGCGGTCGATCCAGGTGACCACGCCGGCCTCACCTTGCCAGCCGCCGCGTCCGCCGGTGCTGGCGAAGTAGACCTTGTCGGCCGCGGCCGGTTGGCCCAGCGCGTCATGGGCGCGGGCATAGAGCTCGCCGGCGCCAAGGAAGCCCGCCTCCCGCGCCCGCCGGAATTGCGCCAGCGACTCCTGCACCTTGTCCTGGCCCAACAGGTAGATGCCCAGCATGTAGCGGGCCCGGCCCACCGCTTCGTTCTGCGGCTTGTCGGCGCGCCTGACCATCGCCTCGGCGGCGCGGAAGTCGTTGCGCTGGTGCCAGATGTTGGTCGCGATGCGGCTGATCGTGCGGTAGTCATCCGGGTACAGCGCGAGGTACTCCTCCGCCTTGCGGAAATAAGCATCGACCGCATCGTGCTGGACCAGCATCAACTCGATCAGCTGCTTCTCCTGCGGCGACAACCGCTGCGGCAACGCAAGCGCCTTGCGCCATTCGGCGGCGGCCAGCGCCACCTCGCCCTGCGAGGCATGCACGCGGGCGATGTCGGCATGCGCCAGCGCGAATTGCGGGTCCAGCTGCAGGGCGCGGCGGTACAGACCCAGCGCCTGCTCGCGGTCATCGATGGTGACCACGACCTTGCGCGCCACCGCGAAGGCCTTGAGCGCATCCAGGCTGGGGGTGGCCACGTTCGGCAGCGGGACCGAGGTCTTCTGCACGTTCTGCATCGCCTCGCCGAGCTTCTCGCGCAGCTGGTCGGTCACCTCGTCGATCGAGCCCAGCGCCGACTCCACGCCGCGGCCGTCGGCCGACACCGCGTACACCGTGGTCTGGGTCTGCGGATCGATCACCTCCGCGCTCACCCGCAGGCGGCCGCCGACCTCGGCCACGGTCGGCAACAGCACCGCGCGCGCGCCGTCGCGCAACGCGATCTCCGAGCCGAGGGTGCGGTCCACGCGGTCGTCGGGCTTGCGCTGCATGCGCCCGAGTGTGTCGCGGACCTTGAGGTCGCTGAGCACGTTGACGTAGCGCGACTGCTCGAGGCTGATCCGGAACGCCTGTTCGAGGGCGTCGTCGAGGCGCGGGTCGCCGGTGAGGTTGCGCAGGTCGCCGACCACCACCCAGTCGCGTTCGTTGAAGGCGATCGCCGGTTGCGGCCGGGTCAGGAACCAGCCGCTGAGCGCGATGCCGGCCACCAGCAGCGCCTCGGCGGCCAGCGCCACCGGGCGCCGCCAC
>JAFLEC010000124.1 GCA_017302095.1 Lysobacterales bacterium
GGTTGAAGCCCTTGCCGCCGGGGCCGCTGGCGTAGTCGCCGCCGAGCGTGGCGCCCGGCTGCGGCAGGCTGGCGACCCGCCACACGTGGTCGACGTTGAACGAGCCGACGACGACGACGTCGCTCATGCCATCAACCGAAATGGCTGAGCACGCCGGCGATGGTCGCCGTCATGAAGGTCGCGATGGAACCGCCCAGCACTGCGCGCAGGCCGAAGCGGGCGAGGTCGTGGCGGCGCTCCGGCGCCAGCCCGCCGATGCCGCCGATCTGGATCGCGATCGAGCTGAAGTTGGCGAAGCCGCACAGCGCATAGGTCGCGATCAGCGCGCCTTCCTTGCTCAGCATCGCGCCCGGCACCTGGCCGTTCACGATCTGCGACAGCTCGGTGTAGGCCACGAATTCGTTGATCACTACCTTCTGCCCGATCAGCGAGCCGACCGTGGTGGCGTCGCCCCACGGGGTGCCGATCACCCACGCGATCGGCGCCAGCAGGTAGCCGAGGATGGTCGACAGGTTGGTCGGCTTGCCGATCGCGGCGGCGATGCCGGTGACGTCGCCCAGCCAGGTCAGCGGGGCGTTGACCAGCGCGATCAGGGCGATGAAGGCGAGCAACATGGCGCCGATGTTGAGCGCCAGCCGCAGGCCGTCGCCGGCGCCGGCCGCCGCGGCATCGATCACGTTGCTGGTGGTCTTCTCGACCTCCATCTTGACCGTGCCGCGGGTCAACGGCGTGCCGGTCTCGGGGATCAGGATCTTGGCCACGACCAGCGTCGCCGGTGCCGCCATGATCGAGGCCGCGAGCAGGTGCTTGGCGTAGAACGCCTGCTGCGCCGGGTCGGCGCCGCCGAGCATGCCCACGTACGCGGCCAGCACGCCGCCGGCGATGTGGGCCATGCCGCCGATCATCATCGTGATCAGTTCGGACTCGGTCATCCGCGGGATGTAGGGACGCACGGTCAGCGGCGCCTCGGTCTGGCCGATGAACACGCTGGCGCAGACGCTGGTGGTCTCTGCGCCGGACACCCGCATGACCTTGGTGATCGCCCAGGCCATCGCGCGCACCACCGCCTGCATCACCCCGAGGTGGTACAGCACGCCCATCAGCGCCGAGAAGAAGATGATCGTGGGCAGCACCTGGAAGGCGAAGATGAAGCCGTTCTTCGGGATGTCCATCAGGCTGCCGAAGATGAAGTTCGAGCCTTCGCCGACGAAGCCCAGCACCCGCACGAAGGCCTTGCTCAGCCAGTCGAACAGGTTGCGGCCGCCGGGCACCAGTAGCACGACGGCGGCGAAGCCGACCTGCAGCACGATGCCGGTGGCCACCAGCCGCCAGTCCACGGCCTTGCGGTTGTTGGAGAAGAGCCAGGCGATGCCGACCAGCACCGCGAGCCCGAACAGGCCGAATCCGATCCGCGACACACCATCCATCCTGCTTGTCCCCTGGCCCTGCGGCCCCGCGAGCGATCACGCAGGGTAGTCACCGCCGGGCGGGGCGGCAAGCTGCATCGCGCTAGGCGTCGCGGGCCATGACCCGGTTGCGGCCCTCGCGCTTGGCCTGGTGCAGCCGCGCATCCGCGCGCCGCAGGAGTGCCGAGAGGTCAGCGCCATCCTGCGGCCAGCTGGCGATTCCCGCGCTGAAGGTCAAGCGCATCGGATCGAGGCCAGGCTCGGGCAGGAAGGGGCGCGATGCGACCGCGCGCCGCATGGATTCCAGCCGTTCCCAGGCGCGGCCGATGGGTTGGCGCATCAGGAACGCGAATTCCTCGCCGCCCAGCCTGGCCAGGCACTCGTCCTCCTGGACGTGTTCCCGCATGACATCCACGACATGGCGGAGCGCGCGATCGCCCGCCTGATGGCCCGCCTCGTCGTTGATCCGCTTGAAGTAGTCAAGGTCGATCAGGCACGCGGACAGCGAGTTGCCCATGGTGCGCACGTCCCCGAGCATCGCCGGGAAGCGGTGGACGAGCCAGGTGCGGTTCGGCAGCCCGGTCAGCCCGTCGGTGCCGGACATGTCGACCAGTCGTTGCATGCGGTACACGACCGCGACCGCCACGCTGGTCATCAGCGCAATCAGCATTAGCCGCTGCAACTGGTTCGCGACGGTCACGGTGCCGTAGTCGACCGAGACCAGGCGATCCGGGGGGCTGGCGAGCGCGACCACCAGCGCCAATCCGCCGTATTGCGCGAGGGCGAGCAAGCCAGTGAAGAGGGTGAGGCGGCCATCGTTGCGCAAGGTGGTGAGGCAGATCGCCACCAGGTAGAACACCCACACGACCATGCTGTTCAATCCCGTGGCCGGCGACTCGATCGCCAGCAGGGCCAGCACCAGGGTGGTCAGGCTGACGTCGTAGGTCGAGGTCGCCCAGATCAGCCAGCGGTAACGCCCGCGCGAACGCGCCAACGCCAGCCAGACCTGCGACATCAGGATCGCTAGGACCACCCCGAGCAAGCCCACCAAGGTCTCCCCGAGCTTGCCGCCGGTCAGTACGTTGGCGAGGGGCAACGCCAGCATCGACAGCGACAGCCACGCCCGGACCTGCGCGACGAGGAGTTCACCGCCAGTTCCGAGCTCCAGCATCAAGGCATCGGGACGCGCCAACAGGCGCCGGCGGACGTCGCGAAGGCCGGATGGCAGGTCGAGCACGCGGTGATCCCGGGTGGAGAGCCGCAGGATACGCCAGCGTCAGCGCTGCGTCAGTGTGGCAGGCCGGCGAAGGCGGCCCACAAGCCAAGGGCCAGGAACACGCAGGCGGCGGCGATGCGCGCGGCCTTGAGCGGCAGGCGCGCGGCGAAGCGGCTGCCGAGGAGGACCACCGGGACGTTCGCCAGCAGCATGCCGACGGTGGTGCCCGCCACCACCTGCCACAGCGGGTGGTACTTCGCCGCCAGCAAGATCGTTGCGACCTGGGTCTTGTCGCCGATCTCGG
This sequence comes from Lysobacterales bacterium, assembly GCA_017302095.1. GTDB lineage: Bacteria > Pseudomonadota > Gammaproteobacteria > Xanthomonadales > Xanthomonadaceae > Thermomonas. Next base: position 2,927 of record JAFLEC010000124.1, read on the forward strand.
CGATGAAGAAGGCGATCGTGGTAGCGACGAAGGCGCCGCGCGCGGGCAGGCGGGTGTCTTCGTCCATGGTGTCGGGCTTCAGCGTCCACAGCGCGATCGCGATGAACGAACCGGCCACGATCCAGCGCAGCACCCCTGGCGTCAGCCATTGCGCGGCCAGCGCGCCCAGCCAGCCGGCGAGTGCGTGGTTGAGCAGGGTCGCGACGAGGATGCCGGCGACGATCGGCCATGGGCGGCGGAAGCGCGCGGCCAGCAGCAGGGCGAGCAACTGGGTCTTGTCGCCGATCTCGGCGAGGGCCACGGTGCCGGTGGAGACGAGCAGGGCATCGAACATGGAGGACTCCGTGCCGGGCGCAGCGATGGGACGCGAACGCAAGCGCCGCGCCGCCCGGCCGGGTGCGCGTCGCCTGCCTTCGGTCTTGTCCTGCGGGCCTCGCGGCCTGCATCGCGCGCCATGGTCTGCCGACCAAGCATGTTGACGCGCGCCCCGCGATTCGGATCGCGGCGGACGACTCCCCGGAGGAGGGGCGCGCAGTGTAAACGAGGACGGGTCCGGCCCGCCTAGAATGGCCGCCTGCCCGCCCCCGGACCTCGCATGGACTACCGCCGACTCGGCCGCGCCGGCCTCCCGCTTTCCGCCCTCTCGCTCGGGGCCTGGGCCACCTTCGGCCAGCAGGTGGGGCGCAGCGTGGCCCGCGACCTGGTCGCCGCCGCCTGGGACCACGGCATCAATTTCTTCGACAACGCCGAGTCCTACGCGCAGGGCGAGGCGGAGCGGATGATGGGCGACGTGCTCGCCGACCTGCGCCTGCCGCGGGATGGCTGGTGCGTCTCCAGCAAGGTGATGTTCGGCGCGGTCGACGCGCCGCGGCCGACCCAGCGCGGACTCTCGCGCAAGCACGTGCACGACGCCTGCCACGCCGCGCTCAAGCGGTTGCGGGTCGACTACCTCGACCTCTACCTCTGCCACCGCCCGGACCCCGAGGCCCCGATCGAGGAAACGGTGTGGGCGATGGATGCGCTGGTCCGCCAGGGCAAGGTGCTGTACTGGGGCACGTCCGAGTGGAGCGCGGCGCAGATCCGCGAGGCCCATGCCGTCGCGCGCGCGAACCACCTGCAGGCGCCGACGCTGGAGCAGCCGCAGTACAACCTGCTCGATCGCCAGCGCGTGGAGGTCGAATACGCCCCGCTCTACGCCGAATTCGGGATGGGCACGACCACGTTCTCGCCGTTGGCGTCGGGCCTGCTCACCGGCAAGTACAACGACGGCATCCCGGACGGCTCGCGGCTGGCGCGGGAGGGCTACACCTGGTTGCAGCGCGGCCTGCGCGGCGATCGCGTCGAGGCCTTGCGGCGGTTCACCACGCTTGCCGCCGACCTGCAGGCCTCACCGGCGGCGCTGGCGATCGCCTGGTGCCTGCGCAACCCGCATGTCTCCAGCGTGCTGCTGGGGGCGACGTCGGTACCGCAGTTGCTGGAGAACCTGGCGGCACTCGACGTGCTGCGCCGCCTCGACGATGCCGCGTGGGCACGCGTCGAGGCGACGTTCTCCGGGGCCTGAGCCTCAGCCGCCCGCGGGCGGTGCCGGGGGCGCCGGCGGCGGCAGCGCCTCCTCGTCCTCGAGGATGGTCTTGTTGCCCTTCTCGTCGACGATCACCTGCACGCGCTTCTCGACCTGCCGGCCGTCCTTCGGCAATGCCTGCACCCACGCCGGCGGCGCCTCGCCGGGCTTGCCTTCCCAGGTGCGCGTCTTGCCGTCCTTGTCGACGATGACGATGGTCTGCTTGCCGTCGCGCGCCATCACCATCGGCATCCCGCCGATCGGGCCGGGGCCGTCGCCATGGTCGAACACCTGCACCTGGCCGTCGCCGCCGACGAACACCATCTTGCGCTGGCCGGGCATGCCCGGCGCCGGGACCTTGAACGGCAGCGCCTCGGGGACCGCGATCTCCGCACGCTTGCCCGCCTTGTCGCGCAGGAACTCGACCGTCACCTTCTCGCCGGCCTTGCGCGCCCGCAGCGCGTCCATCACGTCGCGCGGCGCGGCGACCGGCTTGCCGTCGATCGCACGGACCACGTCGCCGGCCTGCAGGCCTTCCAGTTCCTTGCCGGTGCTCAACACCAGCACGCCCTTGTCGGTGCCGAAGTAGCGGCCCAGGCCGGCGTCGACCGCGGCCAGGTTCAGGCCGCTCCAGCGGAAGGCCTCGGCCAGCACCGGCAGCTTGCAGTCGCCGCCCTTGCAGCCGCCATCCAGCCGGATGATTTCGTGGCGCACGTCCGGCGCGATCGCCGCGTCCCATTGCGGCGGCGGTCCGCCGTGGACGCGGTCGGCCAGCACTTCGATGCTGCCGTCGTCGCCACGGAAGACCTGCACGTTGCCGTCGAAGCCGGCACCCGGCATCCCGGGAACGATCATCAGGCGGTCGCCGACCTTCGGCGTGACCGATACCTCGCGCGCCTTGCCGTCGCGTTCGTAGCCCAGCACCACCGGGCGACTGCCATCGAGCGCGCCCAGCCATTCGCGCGCCTGCGCCACCCGCGCCTCGCCATCGGCTGCGTCGATGCGGCGTCCGTCGATGCGGACGACGCGATCGCCGGTCTTGAGCCCGGCCGCTGCCGCCGCGCTGTCCGGGGTGACGCCGGCGATGCGCACGCCGGGCTGGTCGTCCGGCGCGAGCAGCACGCCGACCACCGGCTTGCGCAGCATCCGCTTCTCGATGCGCACCGGGGCGCCGGGGGCGTCGTACTTGCGGGCGAGCTCGGCGTAGCGTTGCGCCGCCTGGTCCAGGGCCGCGCGCGCGGCATCGAGCTCCTTCTGCTGCGCCGGCGTGGGCGCGCTCTGGGCGAAGGCGCCGCCGGCGAGGGCAAGGCCCAGGGCGGCGGCGAGTACGGCGTGTTGCAGGGTGGTCTTCATGCGGGCCTCGTGGCGATGGAACGGGTCGGGTCAATCGATGGTCACGAGCGCGGCGTCGTAGGACTGGCCGCGCGCGGCGTACAGGCGCTGGGTGGTGGCGATCCCGGCGAGCTGCTGCAGGGCGTCCACGCGACTGCCCCACAAGGTCGCGCGCTGGGAGGCGCTCAAATCGGGTTGCGACAGCGCGGCATCAACGGTGGCCAGCTGCGCCTCGAGGACGTCGGTCAGGGCCGACGCCGCACCGGTGGCCACGCGGTCGTCGCGCGCGAGGGCCAGCAGGTCTTCCAGCTGGGCGGAGCGCGCATAGAGGGCGTCGAGGGCAGTTGCAGCGTCGGTGTCTGCAGGCGCGGTCTCCGGCGTGGCCGCGGCGCGGCCGGCAGGTCGGTCGCGAGTCGCCACGCGCACCGCGGGGATGAGGGACGAAGGCGCGCGGGTGCCGTGGGCGACCAGCGTCGGCATCGGTGCTGGCATGGGATCGGTCGTGGCGATCGGCGCGTCGGGTGTCGGCGATGCCGGATCGGGCTGTTCGATGATGGGTCGTGCCGCAACGCTGGTGGCGCTCGCCGCCGGTGGCTGCTGCGTCGGCGCGAGCAGCCGCCATGGCAGCAACGCCGCCAACAGC
>JAFLEC010000125.1 GCA_017302095.1 Lysobacterales bacterium
AGGCGAGGTTGACGGCGGTGGGGCGCGCGGCATTCAGCCGCTCCATCGCCGGCTGCAGGGCCTGCAAGGCCGCGTCGCCGTCATCGGCCACGATGTCGCGCGCGGCCAGCACCACGCCCCAGGCGGCCGCGATGCCGATCGCTGGGGCACCGCGCACGGTCAGCGCGCGGATGGCCTCGGCGACTTCGTCGCTGTCGCGGCAGGCCGCGTACCCGACCTCGAACGGCAGGTGGCGCTGGTCCAGCAGTTCCAGCGCATCGCCGGTCCAGCGGATCGGGCGCACGTGGTCGTAGCGGTCGAAATCGAAAGCGGCGTCGAGGGTGTCCATGCATCCATTATCCGGCATCGCAGCGGGTCGCAAACGCGACCGGCGCCCTTCGGCGCCGGTCGGGATCGCTTCGGGATCGCTCGGATCCGACGATCAGTAGCTGCGGAATTCCGCGCGGCAGCCGTTCGACACCCAGATGCCATTGCGGCCGTAGCCCCAACTGCGGCCCTGGATGCACGGCGCATCCGACAACTGGCGCACCAGCTGCACGCCGGCACGGGTGTTCACCGCGCACTCGCGGACACGGTCGTCGTGCGACTCGCAACGGAAGGAACGACCACCGTAGCCGTAGCGCGAATCGTTCCAGCCGCCATAGCCACGGCGCACGGCGAAGTCGCCGCGACAGCCCTGCGACACCCACACGCTGCCGTAATCCGCACCCCAGCTGCGTCCTTCGATGCACATCGAGCGCGACAACTGGCGGACCAGTTCGGCACGACCCTGCCCGTTCAGGCTGCAACGGCGCAAGCGGCCATCGTTGGACTCGCAGCGCACGGTGTTGCCGTAGCCGGCGCCATACCCATAGCCCTGGTTGCCGTACTGGTTGCCGTACTGGTTGCCGTACTGGTTGCCGTAGCGGTCATCGCCATAGCCGCCATCGACGACGCGAAAGTCGGCCCGGCAGCCCTGCGCCACCCAGACTCCGCCACGCGCATAGCCCCACGAGCGTCCTTCGATGCACGGCGATTGCGAATGCTGGCGTTCCAGCACCACCCGACCGCCGCCCGTCGCGCACTCGCGCACGCGGCCATCGTTCGACTCGCAGCGCACGATGCGTCCGCCGTAGCCGTCGTACCCGTTGTATCCCTGCCCGCCGTAGTACTGCGCGGCCGCCGGCATCGCCCATGCCGCCACCGCCATCGCGGCGGCCCCGATCATCCCGTTGCGCTTGCGCATCGTCGCTCTCCCTCGGCCCGGACGGGCCCTCGTCGACCCAGCACTGTAGGCATCGCGTATGAACTCCGGGCGAAGATCGCGGCGGCGCCACCCGGCCGATGCCACCGGTTCAGGATGCCACTCAGGCGCGGGCGAAGTCGAACGCGAGGACATCGCGGATTCGCTCGGTCCCCCGCATCGCCATCAGCAGGCGATCGACACCAAGGGCGACGCCCGCGCAGGCCGGCATGCCTGCCTGCAACGCAGACAGCAGGTGCGCGTCGGTCGGCGGCACGCGATCGCCCCGCCTGCGGCGGACCTCGCCATCGCGCGCGAAGCGGGCCGCCTGCTCGATCGGGTCCAGCAGTTCGTGGTAGCCGTTGGCCAGTTCGATCGGCCCCAGGTACACCTCGAAGCGTTCGGCCACCGCCGGCCCACCGGCCTCCGTCCGTACCCGCGCCAGCGCGCATTGCGACGCGGGATAGTCCACCACCGCCAGCAGTTCGCCGGGATCGAAGCCGGGCTGCAGGCGATGGGTCATCAACAGGTCGAGCCAGTCGTCGCGGGTCAGCCCGGCCGGGTCGATCGCGACCTCGCCCATGGCCGCGCGCAGGTCGTCGATCCCGGCGTCGATGGGATCCACGCCGAGGACATCGCGGTACAGGTCGCGATACCGCACCACACGCAGGCTGGCCGTGCGCCCGACGAGCGACAGCGCGGCCTGCACCATTTCCGCAACCTCGCCGACCAGGCGCAGGTGGTCCCAGCCGACGCGGTACCACTCGAGCATCGTGAACTCGGGATTGTGGCGGCCGCCGGCCTCGCCATCGCGGAACACCCGACCCAGCTCGTAGCAGTCGCCGACGCCCGCCGCCAGCAGGCGCTTGAGCGCGAATTCCGGCGAGGTGCGCAACCAGCGCGTGCGTGGTGCGCCATCGGTGCGGCCCGAAAACTCGAGCGAGAACGAGGCGATGTTCGGATCGGTATTGCCGGCCAGCGACAGCACCGGCGTTTCGACTTCGAGCACGTCGCGCGCGTGGAAGAACTCGCGCACCAGGCGGTTGACCCGCGCGCGCAGGCGCAGCGCGTCGCGGGTGGCGGACGGCATCCAGTCCGCAGCCGCCTCGACGTCGGCGCGCCAACCCGGGCCCGGCGCGAACCTCATGCGTGCTGCGCCAGGAACGCCAGCAGGCGTGCTTCGTCCCAGACCTCGATCCCGAGTTCCTCGGCCTTCGCAAGCTTGGAGCCCGCGGCTTCGCCGGCCACCACGAACGATGTCTTCTTCGAGACGCTGCCCGCGGTCTTCGCGCCGAGCGCTTCGAGTTTGTCCTTCGCCTCGTCGCGGCCCATCGCCGACAGGGTGCCGGTCAGCACCACGGTCTTGCCCTCCAGCGGCCCGGCGGCCTGCTCGCCACGCTCCGGCAGGCGTGCACGCAGCTCCGCCAGCGCCCGTGCGCTGCGCAGCAGCAGGCTGGCATTGGCTTCCACCTCGAGCCAGCCCGCGAGGGCCTCGGCGGTCTCGGCCGGCAGGCCGGCGGCGGCCAGGTCCTGCACCGGCGCATCCAGCAGGGCCTGCGCATCGGCGAACGCGCTCGCCAGCTGGGCGGCGCGGACCGCGGTGACCTTGGGGATCTCGAGGTCGACCAGCAAGGTCGCGAGGTCCAGCCCGTCGCGCAACAGCGGGTTGGGCGCATGCGTGTCGCGGATGCGCACGCCGCGCGCCAGCAGGCGCTCGATCACCGCCTGGTTGCCCGCCTGGTCGAGGAAATGCCCGATCGCACGCGCCACTTCGCCGCCGATGTCGGGCACGCGCTTGAACAGCGGCCACGGCAGGTGGCGGACCAGGTCGAGGTCGCCGAACCACTGCGCCAGCGCCTTCGCGGTGCTTTCGCCGACGTGCTCGATGCCCAGCGCGAACAGGAACCGCGCCAGCGTGGTCCCGCGGCTGCGGTCGATCGCCTCGATCAGGTTGTCGGCCCACTTGGTCGGCACCTTGCCGGCCTTCACGGTCTCCGGCGTGGTGCCGTCGCGCTCGTCCGCGCGCCGCTTCATGTCCAGCAGGTCGTCCAGGGTCAGGCGGTACAGGTCCGACACGTCCCGGAGGTGCCCGGACTCGGCCAGCGACTCGATGTAACGCTCGCCGAGGCCGTCGATGTCCATCGCCCGCCGCGACGCGAAATGGAACACCGCCTGTACCCGCTGCGCGGGGCAGCTCAGCCCGCCCGAACAACGCCAGACCGCGGCGCCCTCCTCTCGGACCACCTCGGCGCCGCAGACCGGGCACGCGGCAGGCATCGACCACGGCACGGTGCCGGGCGGTCGCTGCGCGTGCACGACCTGCACCACTTCCGGGATCACGTCGCCGGCCCGGCGCACGATGACGGTGTCGCCGGCACGCACGTCCAGCCGCGCGACGTGGTCGGCGTTGTGCAGCGTCGCGCGGGTGACGGTAACCCCGCCGACCTGCACCGGCCGCATCAGCGCCCACGGCGTCACCGCACCGGTGCGGCCGACGTTGACCTCGATCGATTCCAGCAGCGTGGCCTGCTCCTGCGCCGGGAACTTGTGCGCGATCGCCCAGCGCGGCGCACGCGAGACGAAGCCCATCTCGCGCTGGCCTGCGAGGTCGTCGAGCTTGTAGACCACGCCGTCGATGTCGAAGGCGAGGCCGTCGCGGGCCGCGCCGATGCGGGCGTAGTACGCCAGCAGGCCGTCGAGGCCGTGGACCACGGTCGCAAGGTCGCTGACCGGCAGGCCCCAATCGCGCAGTCGCGCGAGCGTGGCCGAATGCGTCTCCGGCAAGCTGCCGCCCTCGACCTGCCCGATGCCATAGGCGAAGAAACTGAGCGGACGCTGGGCGGTGACCGCGGGGTCCTGCTGGCGCAGCGAGCCGGCCGCGCCGTTGCGCGGGTTGGCCAGCACCTTGCCGCCGTGCAGGCGCGCGCGTTCGTTCCAGCGTTCGAAGTCGGCGCGGGCCATGTAGACCTCCCCGCGCACTTCCAGCACCTTCGGCCAATCGTCGCCGTCCAGCACGTGCGGGATGACTGAAATCGTGCGCAGGTTGGCGGTCACGTCCTCGCCGGTGGCGCCATCGCCGCGGGTCGCGCCCTGCACGAACGCGCCGTCCTCGTAGCGCAGGCTGATCGCCAGGCCGTCCAGCTTGGGCTCGGCGGAGAACACCAGGTCCTCGCGCTCCAAGCGCTCGCGGATGCGGCGCACGAAATCGGCCACCTCGCCATCGCTGAAGGCGTTGCCCAGCGACAGCATCGGCAGCGCATGCGCGACTTGCGCGAACCTGCCGGACGGCAGCGCACCGACCTTGCGCGTCGGCGAGTCGGCATCGGCCAACCCGGGATGCGCGCGCTCGAGCGCTTCCAGCTCGCGCACCAGCGCGTCGTAGGCGGCGTCGGTGATGTCCGGCTCGTCCAGCTCGTGGTAGCGCCGGTTGGCGTCCTCGATGCGGCGGCGAAGCTCGGCGATGCGGGTGGCGGTCTCGCTGGCGCCCATGGCCTACCAGCGCGTCGGCTTGCTCAGCGGCGGCGCCGCGTTCTGGCGGTCGTAATGGCGCAGTTCCTCGCGGATGTGCTGGATCCGCTGGCGGCCAAGCGCGTTGCGCTCCTGGTCCAGCACCACGCCATCGAGCAAATCGGCCATGCGCTGCGCCGCCGGCTCCATGGTTTCCCAGGCGTCCAGCGCAGGCACCGGCGCCGGCAAGGTCAGGAAGAACGCGATCGCCGGGGTTTCGACGTCGGCAATGCGCGCCATGTCGAAGCTGCCCGGCTTGATGATGTTGGCGACGCTGAAGATCGGGCCGAGTTCCGGCTTGCCGTCGACCAGGCGGTGGAACACGTCCATGTGGCCGAAGGTCAGCCCCGCCTTCTCGGCGGCGACCACGATGTCCTGGCCGCGCAACTTGCTGCCTGCCTTGGCGGCGACGTACAGCGAGACGATGCGGTCGAAGTCGTCGGAAACCCGCTTGCCCAGTTCCGTTTGTGGGCGCGCGTCCAGTGCGAGCTCTTCCTGCTGCGCCGGTGCCTGCCCCCAGCTGTCCGCCAGCTGTTCGCCCAGGCTCGGCTCCACCCGTCCGGTCGCGGGTTCCTCGCGCTCGCGCGGGACGCGTCGCCCCTGCCCGCCCTTGCGGCCGCGGCCGAAGTAGATGATCGCGCCGAACAGCAGCGACAGCGCCACCGCGATGCCGATGCGCAGCAAGAGGGTGTCGGTCATCGGGCTTCCTCCGTGTTCAGGCGGCGCCGGCGAGGCGCGCGGCCTCGGCCAGGTCCACCGAGACCAACCGGCTCACGCCGGGTTCGCGCATGGTCACGCCCGACAACTGCTGGGCGGCTTCCATGGTCGCCTTGTTGTGGGTCACGAACAGGAACTGTACCTGCTCGCTCATCTCGCTGACCATCGTGGTGAAGCGGCCGACGTTGGCTTCGTCGAGCGGCGCGTCGACCTCGTCCAGCAGGCAGAACGGCGCCGGGTTCAGGCGGAAGATCGCGAACACCAACGCCACCGCGGTCATCGCCTTCTCGCCGCCGGACAGCAGCGAGATGTTCGACACCCGCTTGCCGGGCGGGCGCGCCATGATCGACACGCCGGTGTCCAGCAGGTCCTCGCCGGTGAGTTCGAGGTAGGCGTGGCCGCCGCCGAACAGGCGCGGATACAGCTCCTGCACGCCGGCGTTGACGCGGTCGAAGGTGTCCTTGAAGCGGCCGCGGGTCTCGCGGTCGATCTTGCGGATCGCCTCTTCCAGGGTCGCCAGCGCGGAGGTCAGGTCCGCGTCCTGGGCGTCGAGGTACTCCTTGCGCTGCGCGGCTTCGGCATGTTCGGCGATGGCGGCGAGGTTCACCGGCTCCAGCCGGCGCATGCGCCCGTCCAGCTCGGACACCGTGCGCTCCCACGCCGCGGCATCGGCGTCCTCGGGCAGCGTGTTGACGACGTCGTCCATCACGAAGCCGGCCTCGACCACCGCCGCCGCGAACTGCTCGGCCTTGAGCGCCAGCGCCTGCAGGTCCAGCCGCCGCTGGCCGATCGCCTCGCGCTGTTCCAGCGCCTGCGCGTCGCGCTGCTGGCGCACCTGTTCGTGCTGGCGCAAATCGTTGTCGATGCCTTCCAGCAGGGAGCGCGCCTCGGCCAGTTCGCGGTCGGTGCGCACGCGCTCCGACAGCGCCGCCTGCCGCTCCTGCTCCAGCGCCTGCACCGGGGCGTCGCCCTCGTCGAGTTGCGAGGCGAGCTCGCCCAGCCGCGCGTCGAGC
>JAFLEC010000126.1 GCA_017302095.1 Lysobacterales bacterium
GCATGCGGCGATCCGCGCGCGCATCCCGTTCCTCGACCGCGACCGCGCGATGGACGGCGAGGTGGCGGTCGCGGTGCGGATGGTGGCCGATGGCAGCGTGCTGGCGGCGGCGCGGGCGGTGATGCAGTAGCGACGGGGCGGCCTCGACACGGGGCTGCGCCGCGCGGCGGCGCGCCATCCACGGCGCGCTTGGATCGGCTCAGGCCGCGCTGACCGAATGCCGCACGCAGTTGCGGCCATCGTCCTTGGCGCGGTAGAGCGCCTCGTCGGCGATGCGGATGATCTCCTCCGGTGCGTCGCCGCGGTCGCCGTTGATGGTGTGCAAGCCGATGCTGGCGCTGAGCCGGATCTGCTTGCCGCCGGACTCCACCGGCAGCTGGTGGATGCGCAGACGGATCGCCTCGGCGACCTGCAAGGCCTCCCGCGCGTCCAGCCCGGGCAGGACCACCACGAATTCCTCGCCGCCGAAGCGTGCGACCACGCCCCCGCGCGGTCCGGCGACTTCCTCGATCCGGCGCGCGGCATGGTTGAGGCAGTCGTCGCCGGCCAGGTGGCCGTGGGTATCGTTGATCCGCTTGAAATGGTCGAGGTCGAGCAGCAGCAGCGCCAACGGCCCGCCGCTGCCCTGGCGGGCGGCCAGCGCCTGCTCGAAGGCTTCGCGGAAGTGGCGGCGGTTGTACACGCCGGTGAGCGGGTCGCGGCGGCTGTATTCGCGCAGTTGCACGTTCGCCTCGCCCAGTTGCGCCATCGCCGTGCGCAGCTGGCGGGTGCGGTCGATGACGCTGCGTTCCAGCTTCTCGTTGGTCTCCTGCACGATGCGGATGTTCTCGTTGCGCAGGCCGGCATAGCGCGAGCCCAGCGCCAGCGAGAGCAGCAGCATCTCCAGCGCGGAGCCGATCTGCACGCCGTTGAGGGTCCAGAAGTTGCGCGGGATGATCCCGAACGCCAGCAGGGTGAAGGCCGCGGTGCCGGCCAGGAACAGCGACCAGGCGAGCAGGAACAGGCGCGCCGGGCGGTAACCGCGGCGCAGCATCACGATGGTGGCGACGATGATCCACAGCACGCCGAGCAGCACCATGCGCGAGGCCAGGGGCGTCGAAGTGCTGTAGGGCAGCCAGAACGAGGCGATCCCCAGCAGCACGAAGAAGCCGATCAGGGCCAGGCTGACCCGGTTGCCGGCCGGCCAGCGCTCGCGCAGTTCGAGGAAGCTGCGCGAGAACTGCTGCATGCCGATCAGCGCCAGGCAGATCGACAGCGGCACCGCGGCGTCGGCCATCCACGGCCAGTTCGGCCAGAAGTACTCGAAGCCGTAGCCATTGAGGGTGAACAGCACCAGCCCGAACGCGCCGGTGTGCAGCAGGTACCAGAAATAGCCGCCGTCGCGCAGCATTACCCATAGCACGAAGTTGTAGAACAGCAACGCCAGCACGATGTCGTAGTACAGGCCGGTCGAGAATTGCGCGTCGCGCATCAGCTCGGCAAAGGCCTTCGGCGTGTACAGCACCAGCGGCACCTGCATCGAGCTTTCGCTCTGCACGCGGAACAGCACCTCCACCCGTTGGCCGGGCGGCAGGTCGAGGCGGAAGTTCGGGTAGCGGTAGCGGATGAAACGACTGTTGAACGGCGCATGGTCGCCGCTCGACGCGTGTTCGATGCGGCCATCGGGATAGCGCAGGTAGAGGTCGACCTGGTCGCTGAGCGCGTATTCCTGGACCAGCAGCCAGCGCGGTTCCGCGGCGTCGCGGTTCACCAGCGGCAGGTAGAACCAGTAGGCGCCGTCCTGGAAGCCGAAAGTGGGCGTGCCGTCGGGCAGCGGCTGGAATTCGCCGGCCTCCGCGCGGCGGAAGGCTTCGGTGGCGCCGTCGGCGGCACCGGCATCGTGGCGGTAGGCGATGCGCGGGCTGAGCGGGATCGAACTGGTTTCCGCGTCCAGCACCAGCGGCGCGACCGTCGCCGCCGCGGCCACGCCTGCGCCGGCGCACCACAGCGCCAGTCCCGCGAGCCAACTCCACCAATGGGCACGTGCTCCCCGCAACGTCGCCATCCCTTGCCCCGTTGCGCCCGATTCTAGAGCAGTTGGTCCCGCCCGGTGCTGGCACAATTGCCGCCCCGGAGGTGTGCATGCGGAAGCTGGCGGTCCTGGCGTTGTGGGTGGGCATGGCATGGGCCGGGCAGGCCCGCGCCGCGTGCGTGCCCGTCATGGTGGAGGCGGGGGTGGCGATGCCGCGGGTGGCGGACGCCGCCGGGCCGGGTTGCATCGCATGGCAGCGGGTGGCGGGCGGGATCGGTCGCGCCCATTCCGCGGAGGTGCTGGTATTCGCCGACCCCCAGCCGCAGACCACGCAGGACGTCGATTACTACCGCCGCGACATCGTCGCGCCGCTGGTCGGCCGCCATCGCGCCAGCCTCGGCCTGTCGCTGGGCGACATCGTGGACGACGAGCCCGCGCTGTTCCCGGCGATGCGCGAGGCCACCGCGCGCCTCGGCGTGCCCTGGTTGCACGTGCCGGGCAACCACGACATCGACCCCGGCGCGACCTCCGACGAGGCCGCGCTCGGCCACTACCACCGCGAGATCGGCCCGGACACGCATGCGCGCATGACCCGGCTGGCGACCTTCGTCGGCCTCGACGACGTGATCAGCACGCCGGGACGCAAGCCGGCCTACATCGGCGGCCTGCGCGAGGACCAGTTCGCCTTCCTCGAACGCCTGCTGCCGATCCTGCCGAAGGACCGACTGCTGGTGCTGGCGGTGCACATCCCGCTGTTCGACGAGGCCGACAAGGACAGCTTCCGCGACGCGGACCGCGCGCGGCTGTTCGCGCTGCTGGCGCCGTTCCCGCACGTGCTGGTGCTCAGTGGGCACAGTCATAGCCAGCGGCACGTCTACCACGGCGCCGCCGAGGGCTGGACCGGCGCGCAGCCCCTGCACGAGTACAACGTCGGGGCCGCCTGCGGCGCTTACTGGTCGGGGGTGAAGGATGCCGAGGGCATTCCCGATTCGACGATGCCCGACGGCACCCCTAACGGTTACGCCGTGCTCGGCCTGTCCGGCGGCGGACGCTACACCCTGGCCTGGCACAACGCCCGCGATCCGGACGACAGCCAGATCGGCCTGCATGCGCCGCGGGTCCTGCGCCGGGGTGCGTATCCGGCATGGGGCGTGTTCGCGAACGTCTACATGGGCGATGACGCGACCCGCGTCGAGTTCCGCGTCGATGGCGGCGAGTGGCGCGCGATGACCCAGGTCCGCCGCGCCGATCCCCGCCTGTTGCTGGAGAATGCCCGCGACGACGAGGCGGCGGCCTTGCGCGGCTACGACCGTTCGCCGGAAGCGGAGCCGTCGATGCACCTGTGGCGCGCGGCATTGCCGACCACGCTGGCGACGGGCGAACACCTGGTCGAGGTCCGCGCCTTCGACCGCTGGCGCGGCGAACAGCGCGCCAGCACGCGCTACCGGCTGGACGACGCGCAGCCCTGAGGCCGGCGCGCCGCGATCCGGTCAGGGCCGGATGTCGGCGAAGCTTGCGACCCGTGGGTGGCCGTTGGCGGCATCGTCGATGCGCGGCTGCGGGTAGTCCTCCGGGCGGTCCAGCAGCACCGTGCGCATGCCGGCGGCGCGCGCGGCATCCAGCTCGGCGACCACGTCGGACAGGAACACGATGTCGCCGACGCTGCGGTCGAGGCGGTCGGCGATCAGGCGATAGCTGTCGGCATCGCGCTTGTGGCCGACTTCGGTGTCGAAGAAGCCGCGGAACAGCGGGGTCAGGTCGCCGGCGTCGGTATGCGCGAACAGCAGCTTCTGCGCCGCCACCGAGCCCGAGGAATACACCGCGAGCCCGTGGCCGGCGTCGTGCCAGGCGCGCAGCGCCGGGACCACGTCGGGATACAGCGGCGCGGTGAAGTCGTGGTGCCGGTAGCCGGCTTCCCAGACCATGCCCTGCAGCGCCTTCAGCGCGGTGTGCTTGCGATCCTGGTCGATCCACCCCTGCAGGGTCTCCACGATCACCGCATCCTGGCAGATCCCGCCTTCCTCGGCGGCCACCTGGTCCAGCCATCGCCGCACGTCCGGCTCGTGGCCGTGCGCGTGGACGAACGCCGGCAACTCGCGGCGCGCGTACGGGAACAGCACGTCGCGCACGAACGAGATGCTGGAGGTGGTCCCTTCGATGTCGGTGAGGATGGTCGCTTTCATGGTGCCTTCGTGGTCAGGATGCCGTCCATGGCGCAGCATCATCGCACCACGATTGCCGGCCGGGCCATCCAAGGCCCGGCGTTCGCCGACGCGCGCGGCAGTGCCGCGCGAGCGCGTCGCCTCACCCCTCGATGTCGGTGAGGATGGTCGTCTTCATCAGGACGGGCGCGCCTGGCCGACTTCATAGCGCGGGAAGCGTCGGGCGATGTCGGTGCCGGTGAAGTGGCCGACCCAGCCGTCCGGCTCGGTGAAGAAGCGGATGGCGACGAAGCTGGGCTCGGGGCCCATGTCGAACCAGTGGGTCATGCGGTCCGGCACCGAGACCAGGTCGCCGGCTTCGCACAGCAGCTCGTAGACCTTGTCGCCGACGTGCAGGGTGAACAGCCCGGAGCCGGCCACGAAGAAGCGCACCTCGTCTTCCTGGTGGAAGTGTTCGTCGAGGAACTTGGCGCGCATCGCGTCCTTCTGCGGGTGGTCGGGGGCGATGCTCACCACGTCCACGCTGCGGAAGCCGCGCGCCTCGACCAGGCGGTCGATGTCGGCACGGTAGGCGGCCATGATCGCGTCCGCCGGGTCGCCGGGCGCGACCGGGTGCGCGGGTGTCCAGCGTTCCAGCCCGACGCCGATCGTGGACAGGGCCTCCGCCATCCGCGCGGGATCGCTGGTCGCCAGCAGCGGCGCGTCGGGGGCGTGGTCGTCGAAGATGCGCAGGCGGCTCATGGCATGTCCTCAGCGCGCGCCCAGGCGGCGCATCTCCAGCTCGCAGCCGAGCATGAATTCGAAGGCGTCCAGGTGGCGTCGCGCCTCGGCGATGTCGCGCCCCCAGGCATACAGCCCGTGGCCGGCGATCAGGTAGCCCCAGGTGTTGGGCTGGGTCAGCACGGCATCGACGCTGGCGGTGAGGTCGTCCATATCCTGCGAATTCGGCACCACCGGTAGGTCGAGTTCGGCCTCGTGGGTGGTGTGCCCGCGCAGGGCCTTGAACAGCTCGTAGCCGCGCAGCCGCACCCGGCCTTCGTCGGCATACAGCAGGCCGGCGATGGTCTGGGTCGGCGAATGCGTGTGCAGCACCGCGCCGACGTCCGCGAAGCGGCGGTACAGGTGGGTGTGCAGCGCGGCTTCCGCGGACGGCCGGTGGTGGGTGGCGACCGGGTTGTTGGCCATGTCCACGACCATGATGTCGGCTTCGGTCAGGCGGCCCTTGTCCTTGCCGGAGATGGTGATCGCGGCGTGTTCCGGGCTCATCCGGATCGAGAAGTTGCCGGCGGTGGCCGGCGTCCAGCCCTTGGCCGCGAGCTCGCGGGTGTGCTGGATGATCTGGGCGGCGCAGCCGGCGTAGAGGGTGTGGTCGAAGGCGGGGGTCTGCATGCCGCGCAGTGTAGCGGCAGCGGCCGCGCCGCTAAATGACGATGCGGCCGGGATTCATGCCGGGTTGCCGGCTCAGTCGTCGGAGCGCTGCTGGCCGTAGCTGCGGAATTTCTCGACGACGCGCGCCATCTCGTCGGCCGGGAGGTCGCGGGTCTCGCCCAGGCTGCGCGCCAGCAGGTATTGCCGCGCGAGGTTCTCGACTTCCTCGGCCAGCGCATAGGCCTCGGACAGGGTCTTGCCGGTGGCGACCTGGCCGTGGTTCGCCATCAGGCAGGCGCGGTAGCCGCCGCCCAGTGCCGCGAGCACGTTGGCCGACAGTTCGGGGGTGCCGAAGGTGGCGTAGGGCGCGCAGGGGATGCGGTCGCCGCCGGCCACCGCGACCATGTAGTGGAACGCCGGGATCCCGCGGCCCAGGCAGGCCAGCGCGGTGGCATGGGTGGAGTGCACGTGCACCACCGCGTTGCAGGCCGGGAAGGCGTGCAGGATGTCGACGTGGAAGCGCCACTCGCTCGACGGGATGAGCTGTCCGGGCGGACAGCTGCCGTCGGCCTCCAGGTAGACGATGTCTTCCGGTTGCAGGCGGTCGTAGGCGCGCCCGGTGGGGGTGATCAGCAGGCCGCTGCCCCAGCGCAGGCTGGCATTGCCGGACTTGTGCAGCGACAGCCCGCTGGCATTCATGCCGATGCAGGTATCGATCAGCGATTGGCGTGCGGCGCGTTCGTGGTCCTGCATGGGGCGTGCCGTCGGGGAAAGGCGCGTAGGATAGCCGGCGGGTTCTTGAACCGGGACCCGAGGGGGCTTGTGCATTCGCCTCCGAGTTGCCCCATACTAGGGGGGGTATCACCCCGTCACCAGCCGAGACCATGCCATGACCTTCGATCCCACCCGCCGTC